>JBIIND010000058.1:0-8035 GCA_044337665.1 Cyanobium sp. | reverse complement strand
ACGGTTCGAGGTCGCCGGGCAGGGGGTCGAGCCCTGCCGCGGCACGGCTGGCATCCAGATCCCGCACCCGTTCCATCACCGCCTGGGTGAGGGTGTCGGGATCAAAGAGCCGCGGTGGTGGCCCCTGCAGGCCGCGGGTGGGGGGACGGCGGTTGTCGTGGTCGAAGTTCCACTGCCCGCCCAGTGGGCTGGCCTGGGCGCCGTCGCCCTCCATCAGCACCGCAAAGCGGCGCCGACCTTCCCGGTAGAAGTGCTCCATGCGCAACTGGCGCCGACCCGCGGCCCAACGGGCGAAGTCATCGCGGCTCCAGAGAAAGGCGTTGGACGGATGCCAGCAGAGCGTCGGTGCGCTTGGCTCGGTCTCCGCCTGGCCGGACCAGCGCGCGAAGATCGACTCCACCGCCCGTCGCACGGGGCGATCGGCCGTCTCCATCGCGTGCAGCTCATCGACGTCATGCTCAAGGCACCACGCCCGCAGAACGATGGCGAAGCTGTCGCCCTGCCGGAGATCCACCGCCCAGCCAGCCGCGCCGAGCTCCGCGGCGAAGTGGCGCTGGGCGCTCCAGAGCAGAACCAGGCGCTGGCGGTGCAAGGCCATCCGGCGCAGGGATCCGCTGCTCTCCACCAGCAGCACCCGGCAGCGGGCGCGCGCCTCCGCAGCACCGAGGCGCGTCTCCAGCGCCGTCAGGGCCGATTGCGACGGCGAAAGTTGATCCGGCAGAACGAGGATGCCAGGGGGCATGGAGAGGCCATCGGTCCCGGCCTACCGTGCCGAGTTGGGGGCATCATCGGCGATGGTTCGGATCGCTTCGTGCCCGCGGCCCCAGAGCCGTTCTCCAAGTCCCCAGTCTCCCCTCAACCCCGCATTCACGAGAGATCCGTTTCCATTGATGGTCCGTGCCCCGCGCCACGCCCCCGCATTGATCAGTCTGATGTTGGCCGGAGGGCTTGGTCTCAACGCCTCCGCCACCGTCCCCGCGTCACCGTCGACCGCTGTACCAAGGGCCCGGGAGCCAGTCCGCTCCGTCAGCGCGGTGGATCTGCGGCGCTATGCCGGTCTTTGGGTCGAAATTGCCCGGATTCCCAATCGCTTCCAGAGGCAATGTGTTCGTGACAGCCTCGCCCTCTACACGCTGCGCCGTGATGGCACGATCGAGGTGTTGAATCAATGCAGGAAACGCAATGGCGCCGTGGATCAGGCCCGCGGCCTGGCTCGGGTCAGCGACAGGACGTCCCAGGCGCAACTGAAGGTGAGCCTGGTGAGCTTTCTGGGCTGGCGACCCTTCTGGGGCGACTACTGGATCCTGGGCCTGGATCCTGATTACGACTGGGCAATCGTGGGTGAACCCAACCGCCGTTACGGCTGGATCCTGGCCCGAGGCCAATCCTTGGATTCCGCGTCCCTGGCCACCATCAACGCCATCCTGGAGCGCAATGGGTACGACATCATGGAGTTTCAACCGCCGCTGAACAACCTGACCCGCTGAGTGTGCCGCAGATCAGCCGCTGCATGGATCCAGACGAGCCAAGGGGGCTAGGGATGGACAATATTCACGGGCAACCCTTGACCGGGGAGGCATTTCAGAGGGATTCAAAAAGCGATCGCAACATAAAACTCGATACCGGCACAGTACACACACAATTCACGGCAAAGTGGGACGAGACCAAGGATCTGCAATTGTGCATATAATTTTTTAAATCCGTGGGGCGTGAACTGCCAGCAATGGACATCCACATACTCGGATTTCGCGAACTCCGAATGGGCCTCGTCAAGGCATTGCCTGAGGGTTGGCTCAATTGTTATGTAGGGATCAGCTGCTACTTGATAATCGTGGCGGGTCAGACAGCGATGCTCGAGCACGGACTTGAGTGAAGGTGATTTCCTTTGGCTGTAATAAGCTTCTACAGCGTCAACAAATGTGGACTCGGGAATGAAATGATCAAAGCATTTTCGCTTGTCAGGAACGCTGAATATGTACCAACCACCCGGGGCTAATTTTGAATGAACGTCAGACAGGTGGCGAATGAGACAGGGCTGATGTTCCACGCAATGATTGGAGACAATTGCGTTGTAACGTTCCTTGATTTGATCATAGCCTTTGGACAAGACATATTGAATATCGGGGACATCTGCCGGGTTCCGTCCTGGGATACCGGTCGCGCGCCTGATCAGTTCCTCCTTATCGAGCCAATCCGCATAGTGAACCGTTCGCCCTTGAGCGCGGAGAAATTCCAGGGATGGCTTGTCAAAGACGCCGATTTCAAGAATCGACTGACAGGGCTCCAACAAGTGAAACAAGCTATCCCGATCGTGAATGACAGAGGCTGAACGGCCTTCCGTGAATCCATACGTATCCCAGTGATCAATGAGCTGAGAGTCGTCGAAACTAGCCAGGTCTGGATTGAGGCTTCTGTAAATCGAACAATCAAGCTCGGGTGGAAACGTCATGGCTCGGAGGAGGACACCCCATTATGCCATGGCTGAGCTTCGCTCTCCCAACGCTGGCTAGCCACGGATTGATTTCCCTTCTGCCGATACTGTATCTCCGTTCGTTCGTTCCGGACACTTTGCTGCTTTCTCTGCGGTTGATCGCCAGGCCCTAGCCGCCACCATCACTCTGCTTTTGCGGATATTGGCGCGTAGAGCTTCGGCCATGCCACCTCGCTCGCACCTATCGTGAAGTCCCTCACTGCTGGCCGGTACTGCAGGGCTGATTGACTCTGGCTGGCCACAAGCATTGCAGATTGACACTGATTTGCGGCCATCCAGCTCTTGATTCCTCCTCATGACAGGCTGTGAGTTGGCCCTTCTCGACTCACCCATCCACGCGACCAGTCTTGATGCCCATCTCTCCTTTTCCATTTCCATCCAGGTGTGGAGGCCGCTGGCTGGATCGTGTGGCCTCGAAGCAATCGAAGCGTCGTGACCACGTTGGTGTATCTCCGTGGCGGGGCTCTGATGACTGTGCAGCCCTGGGGGCGCCACCCAGGGGGCAGCCACCCTACCCAGGTGAGACGAAGACCTATCAGGGGCTAGAAACAGGGCCTGGTCGCTGCAAATCCACCAGGTTCTGCACATCTTCTTGGCGGATTTGAGCATGGCTCGCCTAGGGTTAGCCGGGGGACTGTGCTGTTTTCATTATGGGCATGATGTTATTTTTATTCTGGGTATGATGAGCGATGATTGACGGTATTTATCTGCGCAGTAGAGGGGTTCGACCGTTCTGGGACTCCTCGGGGAAGGATCGTCGTCAACCCTGGCCTATCTTCTAGGCTGAACGTGAACGTTCCCGGGAAGGACAGCATAGGTTTGCAGCCACAACATACGATTACGTCGTTCCAGAGCATTGTCAGGCATTTCCTGAGATCGATCCACAGGCGCAACAATGCAGCCTTGCTGGAGGTGACCGCGATGGCAGGCAGTGCCCTGGAACGGGCCGGAGGGAATAGGTTAACCCACGCTTTCGTTCCGGATCCTGAAGGTGATGTGGCGGTTGGAAAACCGTCGACTGAAGCCAATGGCTTTCTGTCGAACTCACCGACAGGCACAGGAAATTCTGTCTCCCCAGCCTGTTGCGGCTCCAGCCTCAGGCTCCTTCAGCCTGCCCCCTTACCTGCCGCACCAGTTCCGCCCTCCCCCGCCATGCGGCAGGCCCGGCGCGCCACCGCCGTGGCGTAGCCCCTCTCCACCAGCCCGAGGGGAGGGCTGAGCGATCCGTCACGGCAATCCACCACAAGCCGTTCGCGGTGACCCTGCTGGTCGCTCACCCTCAACCGCAGCTGCCAGTGATACTGGGCACTACGGCTGAATTCATCACCGCATACAGGCCCGACGCACAGCCCGGGAGCCGCCCTGACCTCCAGCGCTCCCCCCAGCAGGATCAGCAGCAGCAGGCCAGTCGTCAGACGGGCGAGGAGCGGTGCGATCAGGGCCAAGGGAGCGGCGGCGTCTCGGCGCATCCTGACGCCTCAGCCGGCACCGTCGTCGGGCGTTTCGGGCGAGGGATGGAAGTAGTCCCACACCTGCCGCGCCAGGGAGGGACCGATTCCGGGAGCCGCCGCGATCGCCTCGGGACTCGCCATCTGGATGGCGTCGATCGAGCGGAAGTGGGCCAGCAGGTCCCGCACCCGCTTGGGCCCGAGTCCCGCGATGTCACTGAGGCGTGAGCGCTTCATCCGCTCGCCCCGTTGCTGGCGGTGATAGGTCACAGCGAAGCGGTGGGCCTCGTCCCGCAGGCGTCGCAGCAGGGCCACCCCCAGCTGCTCCGGATCGCTCTCCAGCGGCTGCTTCGCCCCCGGCACAAACACCTCCTCCCGCTGCTTCGCAAGGGAACAGACCACCAGCTCCTCGTGCAGATCCAGCTCCCGTAATGCCTCCATCACCGCCGAGAGCTGACCCTTCCCCCCATCAATCATCACCACATCCGGCCAGTCGCCCATGCCGCCGGTATGGAGGGCCGTCGACCCCTGCCGCCGCAGTTCCGTGAGGTCGGCCCCCTCGGCCCGGGCCTGCCCCCAACGGCGGAACCGGCGGCGGATCACCTCCGCCATCGCCATGAAATCATCCGAGTGGCCGGCCTTGATGCTGCTGCTCTGGATCCGGTAGCGGCGGTAGTGCTGCCGGGCCGGCAGCCCATCGACGAAGACCACCTGGGAGGCGACCGCGTCGCTGCCCTGGATGTGGCTGATGTCATAACCCTCGATGCGCCGGGGCGGTTCCGACAGCTCCAGGAGCTGGGCCAGGTCTTCGATGGCCAGCATGTTCTGCTCACTGGTCCGTTGGGCGCGCTGCAGTTCATAGCCGGCGTTGCGTTCCACCAGCTCGATCAGCTCGGCCTTCTGCTGGCGCTGGGGCACGGACAGTCTCACCCGGCGGCCCCGCCGTTCCGACAGCCACTCACCGATCAGCTCCTGCTGGGGCAGGGGATGTTGCAGCAACAGCTCCGGTGGAATCTCCACCGCCTCCACCCCGCCGTAGTGCTCTTCGATCACCCGCTGCAGAATCAGTCCCTGCGCCATCGGCTCACCCCCAGGGGCCAGGGCGTCGGCGGTGTAGCCCAGACGACCCACCAGCTTGCCGGCCCGCATCTGGAACAGCTGCACGGCCGCCACGCGTTCATCGCTCGCCAGGGCGATCACATCGCGGCTCACCGAGCTGTCCCCGAGGCTCATCTTCTGGTCTGCGGTCAGGGTGTCGAGACCCTGGATCTGATCCCGTACCCGGGCGGCGGCCTCAAAATCGAGCCGCTCGGCGCAGCGCTCCATCTGTTCGCGCAGCAGGCGCATCAGTTCGTCGTTGCGGCCCTGGAACACCATCGCCACCTTGCGCAGGGTGCGGTGGTAATCCTCCGAACTGATCTTCTGCTGACAGACGCCGGGGCAGCGGCCGATGTCGAAATTCAGGCAGGTGCGATCGCGGTAGAGCGGTTGCGGCCGCTGCCGCAGCGGGAACACCCGCTTCACCAGACCCAGGGTCCGGCGCAACAGGCCCACGTCCACATAGGGGCCGTAGAAGCGGTCGAGCGGGTTGCGCATGCGCCGGCGGCGCGTGATGAAGATGCGCGGGTAGCTCTCGCTCCAGGTGATGCAGAGGTAGGGGTATTTCTTGTCGTCCTTCAGCAGCACATTGAAATGCGGCTGATGGGCCTTGATCAGGTTTGATTCGAGGGCCAGCGCCTCCGCTTCACTGTCGGTGACAATGAACTCTATTTCGTGCACCTGACGCACCATCAGGCTGATGCGAGGGCTGTGGGCGTGGCCGGCGCCGCTCTGGAAGTAGCTGCGCACCCGATTGCGCAGCACCTTCGCCTTGCCGATGTACAGGATGCGGTCCTCGCCGTCGCGCAGCAGATAGCAGCCCGGCTCGGCCGGCACCATCCGCAGCCGCTGGCGCAGGCGTTCGGGTTGCTGCAGCAGGGGCCCGAGGGTGGATTCTGGGGTCGCCGCCGCGCTCAACCCCCGTATTGCCAGCCCGTGCTGGCCATTTCCAACGCCTCTCCGTCCCGGTGCAGGACGGCGTTCTTCACCTCCCCGACGAACACGGTGTGGTCCCCGTGGGCCACCTGGCCCACCAGCTCACACTCCACCGCCCCCAGGGCGGCATCGAGGATCGGCAGCCCCAGGGCGCCCAGCTGGAAGGGCGCCGCGTCGAAACGTCCGCCGATCGCCTGCTGGGGTTTGAAGAACACCGCCGCCAGATCCTTCTGATCCGCCGGCAGCACATTGAGGGAGAAGCGGCCGGTGCGCTGGATCATGGCGTTGCTGCTCGAGTCGGCCCGGACCGCCATCACCACCAGCGGCGGCTCGAACGACCCCTGGGTCACCCAGCTCGCCGTGAATCCGTTCACCTGATCCCCCTCGGCCACCCCGCAGATGAAAACCCCGTGCGGGATCTTGCGCAACAGGGTCTTCTTGGCGGCGGCGTCGAGGGCCATGGCAAGGCTGGGGATGCAGGTCTGTCCCGACTGTAGGGAGCGGCTCCGGCCCATAGGCTGGGGGGATGCGAGCCCTCTATCCCGGCAGCTTCGACCCCCTCACCCTTGGGCATCTCGACCTGATTGAGCGGGGCTCACGCCTCTTTGATGGCCTGGTGGTGGCGGTGTTGCGCAATCCGGCCAAGCAGCCCGCCTTCCCCCTGGAGAGGCGGATCGAGCAGATCCGGGTCGCCACCGCCCACCTGCCCGGCCTGGAGGTGCAGAGCTTTGACGGACTGACCGTGGCCTTCGCCCGCTCCTGCGGGGCCTCGGTGATCCTGCGCGGCCTGCGGGCCCTCAGCGATTTCGAGTACGAGCTGCAGATCGCCCACACCAACAAGTCCCTGGCCCCTGACCTGGAGACCCTGTTTCTCGCCACGGCAGTGCCGCACAGCTTTCTCAGCAGTTCCGTCGTCAAGGAGGTGGCCCGCTTCGGTGGGGACGTGGGGCATCTAGTGCCGCCGGTGGTGGCGGCCGACCTCGCGAGGCTCTTTAATCGTGCATCCCCAGATGCCTGACATGTCCGAGGTCCGCATCACCGTTCTCGAGCAGCTCAACCAGCTGGAGGACATCGTGCTCGACGGCAGCCGGATTCCCTTCAGCGGCAACCGGCTCGTCAACGAGCAGGACGCCATCGAGATGATGGACGCCCTGCGCGAGTCCCTGCCCCTCCAGATCACCCAGGCGGATGAGCTGATCCGCCAGCGGGACAGCTTCATCGAAAAGGCCCGCCAGCAGGCTGAGGAGATCGTCGCCCAGGCGCGACGCGAGCGGGAACAGCTGATCAGTGCCGCCGCCATCCGTCAGGAGGCGGAGCGGCAGGTGGGTGAGCTTCGGGAGCAGGCCCGCCAGCAGTGCGAGCAGATGTTGTTGCAGACCCGGCAGCAGGTCGCCGCGGCCGAACAGGACCACCAGAGCCGCATGGCCCAGATGGAGCAACAGTTCGCGGGACGTCGCCAGCAGCTGGAACAGGAGGCCCAGGCCCGCCGCCAGCAGCTGGACCAGGAGGCCGCCGAACGCAATCGCCAGCTGATCGAGCAGCACGAGCGGGCCCGACAGCAGGCGGTCCAGGAGGTTGACTCCATCCGCCAGGAGGGTCTGCGCATTCAGCGGGAGAGCCAGTCAGAGGCGGAGAGGCTGCACAGCGACGCCCTCCAGTTCGGCAAGCAGACCCAGCAGCAATGCGAGGCCCTGGTCGCCCGCACCCGCCAGGAGGCGTCCACGATCCAGGAGGGTGCCAACCGTTACGCCGAGCAGGTGCTCGGCGAGCTGGAGGTGCGCCTCAAGGAGCTCAGCCAGGTTGTGCTGGGGGGCCGTCAGGAACTGGGACGTCTGCAGGGTCAGGAGCTCTCGCCGACCCGGACGCTGCCCGCCGCTGACCCCTCCCTTCCCTCTCCCGCACGGCGCGCCACCAACCGTCTGCGACGAGCCGTCGGCCGCGGGATGGCCAGCTGAGCCAGCCACCGCCCCTCAGGGCAGGACGCCGAATTCGCCGGGGGCTGCGCCCCCGCAGAGCCCCACGTTCTGCACCTGCCGCAGAATCGCTCCGATCGTCTGATTCG
>JBIIND010000057.1:0-8127 GCA_044337665.1 Cyanobium sp. | reverse complement strand
CGGGACGACTGCAGCGGACTGCCGGCCGGGAGGATCAGGGAAGCGCCGCTCATCAAGGAGGGCTTGGGAAGCCCGAGAATCTCCAGAAGGGTGGGGGCGATGTCGGCGAGCCCGCCACGCTCCCGCAGTTGCACGGCGGCACCATGGCCGGGCAGCCTGCGCTTCTCCCCCTCCACCAGGATCACCGGAACCGGGTTGGTGGTGTGCGCGGTCCAGGGGCGGCCGTCCGCTCCCCGCATCAGCTCCGCGTTGCCATGGTCCGCGGTGATCAACAGGGTGCCGCCCATGCGGTTGGTGGCCTCCAGCAGCCGGCCCACGCAGCGGTCCACCGTGGCGATCGCCTCCGTGGTGGCCTCCATCTGGCCCGTGTGGCCGACCATGTCCGGGTTGGCGTAGTTGATCACGATCAGGGAGTAGATGCCCTTGCGGATCGCGGCGATGCAGCTGTCGGTGAGCTTGGCCGCGGCCATCTCTGGCGCCTGGTCGTAGGTGGGCACGCGGGGGGAGGGCACCAGGTGGCGGTCTTCGCCGGGAAAGGCCAGCTCAATGCCCCCATTCATGAAGTAGGTGACGTGGGGATATTTCTCGGTCTCGGCGGTGCGGAACTGCCGCAGGCCGTTCTCGGAGACCACCTGCCCCAGCAGGCCGTCAAGGGACTCCGGCGGGAAGGCGACGCTCACCGGCAGGCCCTGTTCGTACTGGGTGAAGGTGACGAGATGGAGTGGGGCGAGCCGTTGGCGGGGGAACCCGGAAAAATCGTCCAGCACCAGGGCGCGGATCAGCTGGCGGGCGCGATCCGGGCGGAAGTTGAAGCAGATCAGGCCATCGCCCGCCTGCAGAAGTTCCGGCGAGAAGCGAAGCGGTTCGAGAAATTCGTCGGTGATTCCCGCCTCGTACGACTGCTGCAGGGCATCCGCCGGGGTGGTGGGGCAGAGGGGAGACTCCTCCGTCAGCAGCCGGTAGGCCTTCTCGGTCCGCTCCCAGCGGTTGTCCCGGTCCATCGCCCAGTAGCGGCCGCACATCGTGGTGACCGTGCCGATGCCGGCGGTTTCGATGGCGCGCTCAATCTGCTCCAGGAAAACCGGCGCGCTGTTCGGGGCCGTGTCCCGGCCATCGGTGATCACGTGGAGACAGACCTGTCCCAGCCCTCGCTCCGCCGCCCAGCGCAGCAGCCCTGCCAGATGCTCCACATGGCTGTGCACCCCACCGTCGGAGCAGAGACCGATCAGGTGGAGCCGACCGCCCCCGGCGAGCAGGGTGTCAGCCAGGGCGTTGAGGGCGGCGTTGCGGGCCAGGCTGCCGTCGCGCACCGCCTGGCCGATCCGCACCAGTTCCTGGCGGATGATCCGACCGGAGCCGATGGTGAGGTGGCCCACCTCGGAGTTGCCCATCTGGCCGTCCGGCAGGCCTACCGCACCGCCGCTGGCCTCGATCAAAGTGTGGGGATAGGCATGCCAGAGGGCATCCATCACCGGCGTGTCAGCGGCACGGATGGCGTTGGCCTCGTCCACAGCCCGATGGCCCCAGCCGTCGAGAATCGCCAAAACGACGGGGGCGATGGGAGCCGATGGGGAGATACCGGCACGCAGGCCGTTGGGCAGGGGAGTGTTCGGTGGAGAGGGAGCTGCTGTCACCCGATCGACGGAACGCATCTCTGCATGGCCTCCACCAACCTACAGCCAGCCCGTTCCCCCACCCAGGCTCGGCTCAGCGGCGTCAGGTTTCGGTCACATGGCCTTTTCCCCTGGCCCAATAGCATCCACGGCTCCGCTGCTCCGCCCCCATGGCTTCGCCGGTTGCCCCCGGGGATTCGCACCCCGATTCCGGGGATGGCGCCTGGGAACGGAGCGGCCGCGATGGGCGTCTGCCCCTCCTCTCCGAGCCGGAACTGCGCCGCACCCTCGATCGGCTGGCCTCCCAGGTGTTGGAGTCGGTGGGGGAGAGCGGCGAGCTGGTGTTGCTGGGCATCCCCACCCGCGGGGTGGCCCTGGCGAAGGTGCTGGCCGGGCGCCTGGAGGCGCTCTGCGGCCACCCCGTGCCCCACGGCAGCCTTGATCCCACCTTTCACCGGGATGATCTCGAGCGGGTGGGCACCCGGCTGGTGGAGGCCACCCAGCTCCCCGGCAGCGTGGACGGCCGATCGGTGGTTCTGGTGGACGATGTGATCTTCACCGGTCGCACGGTGCGGGCCGCCCTGGAGGCCCTGCAGGCCTGGGGGCGCCCGAAGCGGGTGCTGCTGCTGGTGATGGTCGATCGCGGCCACCGGGAGCTGCCGATCCAGCCCGATTTCTGCGGTCGCCTGGTGCCCACCACCCGGCAGGAGAGTATCCAGCTCTGTCTGCGCCATATCGACGGCGAGGAGGGGGTGTTCCTGCTGCGGGGCTGAAGGGGTCGCCGGGGCAAGGCGGAGGCGGGCGCCGCTCAGACCTGTTCCAGTTCGTCGGGACGGAAGTGGGCGCGGAAGCGTCCAAAGGCCACCACCACCGGCAGGGTCGGGCTGATCGTCCGGCCCTTCCACTCGTGGAGGACCTCATGCACCTGCCCCTCCTGCCCCTGCATGTCGAACGCCTGACCGCGGTGCGCCGGGTGGTTGTAGAGCACCACGCTCTGGCTCACCCTCACCTGATCTCCTGTCTGCATGACCCCACGGTCCGGATGGGCTGCCAATCCTGTCACGCGCCCAGGAGCGGTGACGAAGGCCGGGGGGCTCAGCGCTGGCAGGCGCTCTCCGGCCCGGCCTCCACGACGCGGCCGCCCAGCTGGCGACAGGACTCCTGAAAGGCCTGCCACTCGTCCATGCCGGCGGTGATGCGCCGTTGAACCAGGGCATCGAGATCGGCGGCCGGAACCGTGTGGGGGATCGCCCCATGGCTGTCCTGCTGCTGATCCTCCCGCCGCAGCCGGGCCAGTCCTTCGCTCACCCGGCGGCGGCGCTCCACGCTGCGGGCCTGCCACCAGGGGTGGTCGAGCCGATTGAGGGCATCGAGCGCCTCCCACCAGCGGGCCTGGCCGATCAGACGGTCCGCCCGCTCCAGCTGCTGGCGGTTCCGTTCCCAGACCGCTCGCATCTCGTCGCCGATGCCGCGGCCGTCGGCGCGGCGGTCCTCCCCCAGCGGTCGGAGGGCTGTGAGGGCTCCCTCCAGATCGCCGGCCGCAAAACGGCCCAGGGCCTGGCTGTGCAGCTGCTCGCGCCAGCCCTGGAGCTGGCGGCGGTCGGCCGGGGTGGCCGCGCTGGAGTCCAGCAGCTGGCCCTGCAGGCGCAGGGCCTCCCCCCAGCGGCGGGCCTGCCACAGCTGGCGGGCCCGCTCCCGGCGGCAACGGCCCTGCTCCGGGGCGGAGCGCCCGGGGATCCAGCTCACGGCGGCCAGCTGGTCGCCGTAGCGCAGGCAGTCCTCCAGACGACCCTCCGCCGCGGCCTGGCGCAGCTGGGTGGGCAGTTGGCGCTCCCACCAGTACACAGCGGCGATGGCCGCCAGGACGGGGCCGAGCGTGAGGAACAGCCAGAAGCGGGGCAGCCTGTGTTGTCGCAGCGCCAAGGAGGGGCGCTCCGGGAATGCGTGCCCCTTTGTATGCAGCCCCCGGCCCAGGATCACGGCGGACGGGACGCTCAGCGCACCGGACCCAGGCGCCAGGGTCCGAACTGGCCCTCCGGGCCGGCCACCTCCAGATCCTCCCCCTCCACCGCCAGGGTGCCCTCCGGGTCGATGGCAAACCGCAGGCGCAGCCGGTCCTCCCCCTGCCGGCCGGGCGTCGCGAGCGGCAGCAGGCGGGGCGCGGCGCTCCAGGGCTCCACCCGGGCCTCCCCCGCCGGTCGGCCGCGCAGCACCGGCAGTCCGTTTTCGAACACCACCTCGGCCCGGCTTTCCGGCTGCGGCTCGCCGAGCACCAGCTCCAGCTGGCGCTGCCCCTCCACGCCGCAGGCCAGCACCAGCTCGAGCGGCTGCTCCGTCGGCCAGCTCTGACCGGCCACGAACAGGGGATGCCAGCGGTGCGCCCGGCTGCGCCGATCCCAGGTGCGCAGCGAGACCCCACGGGTCAGCACGTCCCTCAGGCGCACGCCGGGGGTGAGGGCGAGGGCCCCCAGGGCGACGGCCTCCACCGGCCGCTCTCCCCGCAGGGGCACCCCGGGGAAACGCTCCGCCAGCCATTCCTGGATCAACGGCAGGCGGCTGCCGCCGCCCACGAGAAGCACGGCGTCGAGCGTGGCGGGATCGAGATTCACGCGCCGGGCGCCCGCCAGCACCGCCTCCAGCAGCTCATCGAGGCGATCCAGCAGCCCCCGCTGGCGCAACAGGTCCTCCAGCTCGTGGCGCCGCAGCCGCAGTTCCCGGATTGGGCGTCCGGGGAGGCTGAGGATCTCCAGGGCCTCTCCGGCTTCGCTGAGGCGGCACTTGATCCGTTCGGCGGCCTGCAGCAGCGCACCCTCCAGGGGTTCTCCCGGGCAGAGTTCGGCCGCGATCCAACGGTCCAGATCGCGGCCCCCCAGGGGCAGGCCCGCCTTGCCGATCACCCGGGCGCAGCGCAGGGCCTGTCCGCTGCGCTCCAGATCCCTGCCGGCGAAGCGAAGCAGCTGGGCGATGGGCGCCGCCCGCCCCTCCCCCCCCTCAATCGCCACGAGGGAGAGATCGAGGGTGCCGCCGCCGAGGTCCACCACCAGCACGCGGCTGCCCGGGGGAAGCCCGGCGCCGATGGCGGCGGCAGTGGGTTCGTCCACCAGGGCCAGCTCCGCCACGGGCAGGTCGCGGCAGACCTCCTGCAGCCAGCGGCGGTAGCCCCGGTAGGACTCGATCGGGGCGGTGAGCACAAGACGGTGCGGCGCCACCCCCTCCGGCAGGGCCTGCCAGAGACGGCGCAGCAGCAGGCCGCCGGCCCCCTCGGGGGTGAGCCAGCGCAGCTGGTCGTCCTGCCCCCAGCCCCCCCCTTCCGCCCCGATCCAGCGCTTGAAGTCCCGGCAGAGGCCCGGCCCGGGGCGATTCGCCAGATCCGCCTCCAGCACCTGGCGGCCGATCAGGGGTTGGCTTTCCCCTGGTCCCGGGAGCCAGAGCAGGCTGGGGATCGCGGGCGGGTCGCCGCAGCTGTAGGGGGCCAGATCGAGCAGCCGCGCAGGGGCGTGCCCGTCCTGCCAGGCCACGACGGTGGTGCTGCTGCCGAGGTCGATCGCGAGGGTGCCGGACATGGCGGCGTGGATCCATCGCCCCTTCTAGCGGGCCATCCAGGGGCTCTGGCCTAGGTTGGGGGATATCTGGTGGGAATCTCCGAGCCGCATGCCCAGCAGCCCCGATCTCAATCCCAAGGACCTCGCCCATCGGGCCGAGAGCCTGATCCGCCATTCCAGCAATCGCTACCTCACCACGGTGCGCATCGCCTTCCGGGCCAAGCAACGCCGTTTCGACGACTTCGATGGCCTGCTGGAAGACGCGATGATCAAGCCCGTACAGCGGGCGATCGTCGAACTGAGCGACGAGCAGGACCAGCCGGATCTTCTGCCCGGCTGACGGCGGAACCACCCGCGGCGGGAACGGTGCAGGTCCGGGAGGGGGAAGGCTGGCGCCTGGCGGTGGATCCGTACCGCCGGCCTTTCCCGGTGCTCATCGGCGGAGACGGCTGGGCCGCTGAACTCACGGCGGCGGAAGCCTGGGCGCTGCGCCTGGGGGTGGGGCGTCTGGTGCGGGAGCACCGGGGGCAACTGGCCACCTTGCTGGAGGAGGAGGCCCTCGCCATGGATCTGGAGCTGGATCTGCAGCCGGGCAGCCTCTGGTTGGCGCTGGAGGGGGATCGCCACCGCTGGAGCCTGCGTCTCGTTCTCACCCCCGCCGGCGACCAGCGGGGCCTGGAGGGGAGCTGGTCTCCCGCCGCGAGCGAGGCCTTTGCCGCGGCCCTGGAGCTGGCGTCGCCGTTTCCCGACAGGCCGCCGCCGCCGATGAGACCGGCTGGCTCCGGGCTGGGCGATCAGCAATTCTGATCCGTCCGCCTTCCCCCGCTTTCCCCCGCTTCGGCCTGCCGTTTTCCCCCGTGTTTCCCCAGGGAGGGGGGGGAGAACGCAGCCTTGGCGGTGGCCTGGGGAATCGGGAGGGTTCAGCCCCTCTCCCCTTGACGGGGGGAGGCGGAGGGCCGCGGCGGCGTGGACGGGCGCAAGCCAGACCCCCGCCGTCCACGCCCGGCGGCGATTCTTGGAATGAGACGGATGGGGGAGCGCGCGGGGCCGCCCATTTGACGCGGCGGCCCACCTGTGGGGAAGTGGTGGCCAGTGCGATGGTTCAACGGCGGATGGCGATGGCTCCCGGGGCGATGGAAGGTGGGGACGGGGACGGGTGCGGGGATGGGTACGGGGATGGGATGGTGAGCCTGCTGGCGGAGGTGCCCGAGCCGCTTCTGCTGGCCATGCGCCATTTCATCGATCAACATCCGAACTGGGACCAGTACCGGTTGTTTCAGGCGGCCCTGGCGGGGTTTCTGGTGCAGCATGCGCCCGGGGATCGCACGATCACCCGCTGCTACCTTGCCAATCTCTTTCCGGGCAGCGCCCGCTTTCAGAGCCCGCCCCTCGCCGGCCGTCGCCTCCGTGTCGGCGAGCCTGGGGAAGAGCGGGCCGCCGAGCGCCCCCGCCTGCGGGTGCTGCCCCGCACCCTCCCCCCCCAAGGGGCAACCCACCGCGCCGATTCCAACGGCAGGGTCGCCTGAACCCCTGGCGATCGCCAGCCCCGCCCGTCGCTCCCCGCCCCAGCCGCTTCCCAGGTGGAGATCCTTTTTTCCCAGGGGCCCACGCAGCACAGCAGGCTGGCGAACAGCCTGCTGTGGATGGCCCGCGCCTTCCCGGATCTCCAGCGCGGCGACGGAGCCAACTTCCTCTTCCCCTGGGCGAGGGAACGCTTTGCCGACACTCTCCATTCCCGATCCCCCTGGCTCGTCAATCCGAGGGAGCGGGCCCGCGCCCTGTTTCTCCAGGTCACAGGGTCGGCCCTCACGGCCCACGCCCTGGCGGGGCTCTCCCAGCAGCTGCTGGCCACGGCTGAACCCGATCCGGAGGGGGGAGGCCAGGGCCCGGCAGGCCAGCGCCCGGCAGGCCTTGGCCTGAGGCTGGTGATCAACGGCGTGGACCTGGCCTTCTTCGGGGGCGAGAATCTCAACTTCGCATCTTGCCTGGAGCGGGCCAGCCAGGCGGATCTGGCAATTTTTCATGAGCCCTTCAACTTCCAGTTCAGCGGTCCCCGCTTCCCGGAGGAGGGCCTCGACCATCTCGCCCCAGCGGAGGCGCCGCTCGCGCAGGCGCTTCAACGCCAGGCCGTGCTCAACGGGGCAGGGCGCCAGTGCTGCGGGCTGCACATCCGTCGGGGCGATTACGCGCACTGGCGCGATGGCATGTATTTCTATCCAGACCCCTTGTGGCTCAACCTGTGTGAACAGCGGATCGCCTCAGGCTTTCCTGTCAGCGTCTTCACCAATGATCCCCAGGCCGAGCTGTGCGGGCGGCTGGAGGATCTGGGCGCCCATCTCTCCGGCGGCTCCCCCGGTCAGGATCTGGTGGGCATGATGCACATGGATAAGGTGAGCGGGCCGCCCAGCACCTTCCCCCTGATGGCCAGGGCCCTGGCGAAGTCCTGTCTGGGTCGTTCCCTCGAATATGAGATGTTCGCTGGGCTCCCTGACATGCCGAGTGCACCGGCCAGATCGCGGCCCTCAGCCCGGGGGAGGCTCGCCCAGCAATCCGTAGATTCGCACCGCCGCTTCCGCTTCCACCGGCAGGATCGAAAGCCGGTTGCCCTTGCGCACCACAGCGAGTTGATCGGCGCTGAAGTGCTGGCGCAGGTCATCCAGGCTCAGCAGGCGCGCGAAGGTGCGGCGATAGCGCAGGCGCACGCAATCCCAGCGGGGGGATTCCGGCTTGGAGGCGGGATCGAAATACTTCGAGGTGGGATCGAACTGGCTGGGGTCGATCAGGCCGGTCTCGCTCACCTCCATCAGCCCGACGATGCCGGGCGGGCTGGTGTTGGAGTGGTAGAAGAAGGCCAGATCGCCCACCCGCATGCTGCGCATGTAGTTGCGGGCCTGGTAGTTGCGGATGCCGTCCCAGAGGGTGCTGCCCTCCCGCTCCAATGTGGCGATGCCGTAAACGTCCGGCTCGCTCTT
>JBIIND010000056.1:0-8174 GCA_044337665.1 Cyanobium sp. | reverse complement strand
CGCCCCGCAGCTGCAGCAGCGGCTGCTCGAGGGAGATCCGCTGCAGCTCACTGGGCTGGAGCAGGGGCACAAGACGGCCCTGCAGTTCGCTTTCCTCCAGCAGCAGGCGGTCGGAGAGCAGGCGCGGCAGGTCGAGGTCCGCCAGCTCCAGGCCGGGGTCGTAGCCGCGGTTCACCGCCTCGAGGCGCCCCACGCCGAGGTTGTCCTCCTCCAGCTCGGAGATCGCGGCCCAGAGGCGGCGGTGATGCCGCAGGGCAAAGTCCTCCTGCTCCCACTGGCGCAGCAGGCGCCGGATCTCCGGACGCTGGGGGGGACAGTGCAGGTAGAGGCGGAGCACCTCGGCCTCGGCCCGCTCCTGAACGGATGTGGCCCCGGGGGGATCCCAGCGGGTGGCGCGCCCATGCCATCGCTGACCCTTGACCTGCTGGCGCAGATCGTCCTCCAGCTGCTGGGCGAGGCGGGCCTGGCCGCCGGCCAGCCGCTCGGACACCTGCTGCAGATAACGGCTGCGCACGGCGCTCTGGGGCAGGCGGGCCAACAGGGCGACCAGCGCCGTGACCGCCTGCTGGAACTGGTCGGCCTGGGCCAGGTCGCGGCCCGCCAGCACCTGCTCGATCTGCCAGTCGAGCCAGAGGGGGGCCTGGTCGAGCAGGGCGCGGTACTCCCCGGGACCATGCTCCCGCAGGAACTCATCCGGGTCCTTGCCGGAGGGCAGGTGGAGCACCCGCAGCTCAATCTGGCCCTGCAGGGCCAGTTGCTCCACCTCACCGATCGCCCGCTGGGCCGCCCGCACGCCGGCACCGTCGCTGTCGAAGTTGAGGATCAGGCGACGGCCGTCGCAGCAACGGCAGAGCTGGGTGATCTGGCGGCTGCTCAGGGCCGTGCCGAGGGCCGCCACGGCGTTGCCGATGCCGGCGGCATGCAGGGCGATGACGTCGAAGTAGCCCTCCACCACCACGGCCCGGTCATCCCGGCGAATGGCGTCCGCCGCGCGGTCGAGGCCGAACAGGTGCTGCCCCTTGGCGAACACCTCCGTCTCGGGGGAATTGAGATATTTGGGCTCACCGCCGTCGAGGCTGCGGCCTCCGAAGGCGATCACCCGGCCCTGGCGGTCGCGGATCGGCACCATCACGCGATGGCGGAAGCGGTCGTAAAAGCCCCCTCCCCCCTTGCGGGGAACCACCAGACCCGCAGCCTCCAGAACTTCCGGGGCCAGACCCTCCACCCGCTGCAGATGGTTCAACAGACCATCCCAGCGGTCGGGGGCGTAGCCGAGGCCAAAGGTCTCCAGCGTGGCCTCACTCAGGCCCCGCGCCTCGCGCAGATAGGCCAGGGCCGCCCCCCCCTCCGGGACACGGAGCTGGCCGCGGAACCAACCGGCGGCCAGGGCCATCACCCGGTAGAGCTGCTCGCGACGGCTGAGCTGTTGGCGGAGCCGTTCCTGCTGCGGGCCCTCCAGGGTGTCGACCGGGACCTGGTAGCGACGGGCCAGCTCCAGCACCACCTCGCTGAAGCTCGTGCGCTGGAGCTCCATCAAAAACTTGATGGCATTGCCGCCGGCGCCGCACGAGAAGCAGTAGTAGAACTGCTTGGCAGGTGACACGGTCATCGAGGGAGACGTGTCGTCGTGGAAGGGGCAGATGCCGACGAACTCCCGTCCCTTCTTCTTGAGAACGACGTGTTCGCCCACCACATCGACGATGTCGGCCCTCTCCTTGACGGCCTCGATCGTGCGGGGGTGGAGACGGGGCTGGACCAAGGGGGGTGGGGAAGGGTGAGAGCGGGGGGAAGGGGTGCCTGAGGAACGCCAGCCGTGGTGGCGACGGTGGGCCCATTGTGGGCCATGGCACCAGGGATGGGGGCAGGAGCGGAGCGCCAGCCTGTGGATGCTCTCCAGCGCCCTGAGCTTCAGCCTGATGGTGGTGTGCGTGCGCGCCGTGGGAAGGCGCATCCCCCTGGCCGAGCTGGTGCTGGCGCGCGCCCTTGTCAGCCTGGCCCTCAGCTGGTGGCTGCTGCGGCGTGCGCGCGTCCCTCCCCTGGGGAACCGGCGTGGTCTGCTGATCACCCGCGGTGTGGTGGGAACCGCGGCGCTGTACTTCTTCTATGCGGCGGTGGCCCGGCTGCCGATGGCAACCGCCACGGTGCTGCAGTACGTCTACCCCACCCTCACGGCCGCCCTGGCCTGGCTGCTGCTGGGCGAGCGGGTGGGGCGGCGCCTGCTGCTGGCGATGCTGGTGGGCTGGCTTGGGGTGCTGGTGATCGCCGCCCCGCTGCTGCCGCAGCACGGGGGAACCCCACCCGACGCCCTCGGCCTGCTGCTGGCCCTGGCCGGGGCCCTGCTCACCGCCCTGGCCTACATCTCCGTTCGGCGGCTGGGGAGCAGCGAGCACCCCCTGGTGATCGTCCTGTACTTCCCGTTGATGGCCATTCCCCTGAGCCTGCCCGCGGTGCTCCTCGATCCCGTCTGGCCCACCGCCCGGGAGGCCGGCTGGTTGGTGGGGGTGGGACTGTTCACCCAGCTCGGCCAGATCGGGGTCACCCAGGGCCTGGTCGGCCTGCCCGCGGCGCGGGCGACGGCGCTGAGCTACGCCCAGGTGGTGTTCGCGGCCCTGTGGGGATGGCTGTTCTTCGCCGAGGCCGCGGAAGCGCGCACCGTGATCGGCGCACTGCTGGTGCTGGCCGCCACCCTGCTCAGCCCTGGAGGGGGGCGCGGGAGCGACGCTCCCCTGGCAGGGGCAGGGGATAGGTGAACCATTCCTGGTCCGCGGGGGTGCCGCTGCCGGTGGGCTGGGCCAGACGCCAGCTCTCCCCGCGCTCCCCCCGCTGAAGGAACAGGGTGAAGGGGCTGTCGACGCGGATCGGATCGCCGCTCAGGCGCCAATCAAAGCGGCCGGAGAGCCGCAGCCCACGGGCCTCACCGATGCGCAGTGGCGCCTGTTCCACCACCCGCACCCGGCTCACCTCCGGCAGGCCCTCGCTCTCCAGGCCCAGGGCGCCGGCCACCTGGTCCTGGGTGAGGCGGATCTGCAGGCTCAGGGCGTCGAGGAGCACCCGCTGGGGGGGGTGGCCAGGGCCACCACACCCCACCAGCCCGAAGGGCATCAGCAGGAGGAGCGTCAGGGCCAGGGCGGCGAGGAAGCGGGGCCGCGGCACCGGCTGCGACGCGGCCGCGGCAGGGGTTGGCAGGGGGGGCAGCATGGGGGTCGATGGAGATGCGTCCATGATCGGTTGGCTCGAGGGACGGCTCGCCGAACCCTGGCAGCGGCCGCCGCGCTGCGGGGCTCTGCTCATCTGTCAGGGCGTCGGCTACGAAGTGCAGCTGAGCGCCCGCCACTGGCGGACCCTGCCGGATGCGGGCAGCATCCTCAGCCTGCACGTGCACACCCAGGTGCGCGAGGACGGTTGGACGCTCTACGCCTTTCCGGCGCGACGGGAACGGGAGCTGTTCCGCGAGCTGGTGGCGGTGAGCGGAGTGGGGCCCCAGATGGCCCTGGGGCTGCTCGGGGCCATGGAGGCGGAGGAGCTGGCGCGCGCGATCGTGCAGGCCGATCTGCGGCGGCTGAGCCAGGCGCCGGGGGTGGGGCGCCGCACCGCCGAGCGACTGGCCGTGGAGCTGCGTCAGCGCCTGCAGGATCGCTTCCCTGCCCTGGTGGCCGATGGGGGGAGCGAGGAGCCTCCGGCGGCTGGGGGAGAGGCTCCCACCAGCCTGGCGGATGGGCAGCGGGACGAGGTGCAGCTCACCCTGGCCACCCTGGGATATGAGCCCCTGGAGATCCACCGCGCCCTGCGGGCGGTGGCCAGCGGTCTGCCGGAGGGCGCCGCCTGCGATGACTGGATCCGCGAAACGCTGCGCTGGCTGTCCCGGCCAGCGGCCTGATCCGCACCGTCACAAGCTAGGGTTTCGGTTTGCACGTCCGCGCCAGGGGCGCCGTCCATGCCGCTCACCACCACCAAGAAGCAGGAACTGATCAACGGGCACCAGACCCACCCCACCGACACCGGCTCGGTGGAGGTTCAGGTGGCGATGCTGAGCGAGAGGATCCAGCAGCTCAGCGGCCACCTGCAGAAGAACATCCACGACTTCTCCTCCCGTCAGGGCCTGTTGAAGATGATCGGTCGGCGCAAGCGCCTGCTCGGCTATCTGCGCAGCCAGAGCCAGGAGCGCTATGCCGCCCTGATCGAGAAGCTCGGGATCCGCGGCTGAGGCTTCCCATGGCCCGTCAGCGGGATCCGAAGGCCTTCGGGACACCCCGAAGCCCATCCACCCGCAAGGGCGCGGGCGGGGGGAAAGCCTCCCGTCCCTCCGGCGGCAGTCAGGTCATTCCCGATCGGGTGGCCAAGCGGATGGCCCGGCGCATCGCCCTGTCCACCGGCATCCCGAGCCTGCTGGGGATGGGGGTGATCGTGGCCAGCTACCTGCTGGCCACCCGCGACATCCTCACCCTCGAGCCGGTGGTCACCCTGCTCGCCTCCGGCTCCTTCTTCCTGCTGGGCCTGGTGGGGCTCAGCTACGGGGTGGTGTCCTCCAGCTGGGAAGACACCCCGGGCAGTCGCTGGGGCCTGGAACAGATTCCCGTGAACATCGGCCGGATTCGGGAGTCGGTGCGGGCGATGCGACAGGGGGGCGGCGGATCCGGCGGTTGATGCCACACCCCTCAGGCCGCCTGCGCACCGAGGGGGGAACGCAGACGGGCGGAGAACTCCGCCGATGTGAGGGTCGCCACGGCGGCGAGGGCGTCGGCGACGCAGAACTGGGGGCCCAATCGCACGAAAACACTGCGGTCCCCGTCCCGAAGGCAAGCCACGACCGGCACCTTCACCCCCACCTCGTCCTGGGCGGGCCGATGGCGGCTCAGGCATTCCCGCAGACGATGCTGAACGGCGATGTCGGCGGCCTGGTCGGGGGCCAGATCCACCAGCACCAGCTGCAGATCCTCGATGCTGCGGCAGTCCTCAAGGATCAGCTGCACGCGATCATCCCGACGGTCCACGCTCGCCCACACCAGCAGCCGCGCGTCCACCATCAGGTGATCGGCCAGCCGGGCATAGGTCTTGGGAAACACCACCGCCTCGCAGCTGCCGCCCAGGTCTTCCAGCTGCAGCACCGCCATGCGGTCACCCTTGCGGGTGGTCACCTGGCGCATCTCGGGCACCATCACCACCAACGACACATGGGCCTTGTCGGGCTGTTCTTCAAGGTTGGCCAGGCCGATGGGCGAGAGCAGCTTCACCCGGCTGGCCAGCTGGCGCAGCGGGTGGTCGGAGAGGTAGAAGCCGAGCAGCTCCTTTTCGAGACGGAGCTTCTCACTGGGGGGATAGTCGGCGGTGGGGGCCGCCTTCGGCGCGGTGCTGCGGTCGGCCCCGCCGGAGGCGGTGTCGTCACCGGCAGCGCCGGCCAGCAGGTCGAAGAGGTTTCCCTGGCCGCTGGCCCGGTCGCGGGCGCGGGCGTTGGACCATTCCAGCACCAGGTCGAGATCAGCCATCAGCTGGGCCCGGTTGGCACCCGGCTCGAGGGCGTCGAGGGCACCGCAGTGGATGAGCGATTCCAGGGCGCGACGATTCAGCTGCTGGGGGGGGAGACGGTCGCAGAGATCGGCCAGGCAGGCGAAGGGGCCCTCGGCCTGCCGTGACTCGATCAACAGCCGGATCGCCCCCTCCCCGAGATTGCGCACGGCCGAGAGGCCAAACAGGATGCGGCTGCCGAGCGGGGTGAAATCGATGCCGGAGGCATTGACATCCGGCGGCAGGACCTCAATGCCCATCGCAAGGCAGTTGGCGATGTAGCGCTGCACCTTGTCGCTCTGCCCCGCATTCACCGTGAGCAGGGCGGCCATGTAGGCCACCGGGTAGTGGGCCTTGAGGTAGGCCGTTTGGTACGTGACGGCGCCGTAGGCGGTGGAGTGGCTCTTGTTGAAGCAATACTCGGCAAACAGCACCATCTGCTCAAAGAGCTGCTCGGCGATCTGCGGAGGGACGCCCCGCTGGGTGGCGCCCTCAACGAAGAGGCTCTGGTGCTTCTCCATCTCACTTTTCTTTTTCTTGCCCATCGCCCGCCGCAGCAGGTCGGCCTCGCCCAGGGAATAGCCGGCGAGATCCTGGGCGATCCTCATGATCTGCTCCTGGTAGACCATGATTCCGTAGGTTTCCTGCAGGATGGGCTGCAGGCGCGGATCGGCGAAATCGATCGCTTCCTTGCCGTGCTTGCGATGGATGAACTTCGGGATCAGGCCGGCATCCAGCGGACCGGGTCGATAAAGGGCCAGGATGGAGGAAATATCCTCCAATGAGGAGGGTTTGAGATCGCGAACGATTTGGCGCATGCCGCTCGATTCGAGCTGAAAGATGCCCTCCAGATCTCCGCGGGCGAGCAGGGCGAAGGTGTCTGGATCCTGGGGGGGCAAGGCATCAGGATCCAGCCGTTGGCCGCTGCTCTGCTCCACAAGCGCGAGCGTCTTCTCAATCATGGTGAGGTTCTTGAGACCGAGGAAATCCATCTTCAGCAGTCCCATCGACTCCACGTCCTCCATGAAGTATTGGGTGATCACCTGCCCATCGTTGTTGCGCTGCAGGGGCACCAGTTCATCGAGGGGATCTGCAGCGATGACCACACCGGCGGCATGAACGCCAAAGGTCTTATTGGTGCCCTCAATGCGCATCGCCAGGTCAACCCAGTGCTTGACGTGGCCATCATTTTCGTACTTCTCACGGAATTCAGGGGCGGGTGACTCCGGACCGATCATTTCCTTGAGCTTCGCTGGCTTTCCTCGCACCACCGGGATGAGCTTGGCGAGGCGATCAGCGTCGCCATAGGGGATATCGAGCACGCGGGCGACATCCTTGAGCACCGCCTTGGAGGTCATGCGGTTGAAGGTGATGATCTGGGCCACCTTGTCCTCGCCATATTGCTGGGTGACGTAATCGATCACCTCACCGCGGCGCTCGATGCAGAAGTCGGTATCAATATCCGGCATCGACTTGCGTTCGGGGTTGAGGAAGCGCTCGAACAGCAGGCCATTGGTGACCGGATCGATGTTGGTGATTCTCAGGGCGTAGGCCACCAGCGATCCGGCCGCCGAACCGCGGCCCGGTCCCACCGGGATGCCGTTCTCCCGGGCAAAGCGGATGTAATCCCACACCACCAGGAAATAGGTGGGGAAGCCCATCTGCTCCATCACCTGCAACTCGAAACCAAGCCGCTCGCCGTACTCCGGGGGAAAGGCGCCCGGTTCCTCCAGGTTCAGGCGTTCACACAGACCCAGTTCGGCCACCTCCCGCAGGTAGCTCACCGCCGTGTGCCCCTCCGGGATCGGGAAGCGGGGCATCTGGTAGCGGCCGAGGATGTCGTAGTCCGCCACCTTTTCGGCGACCAACCCCGTGTTGGCGATGGCGCGCTGGATCAGCTCCGGTTCGAGATGGTCGGCGAACAAGCGCCCCATCTCCGCCTCGCTGCGGATGAACTCGGTGCCGGTGTAGCGCAGCCGCTTCTCGTCGCTGATCAGCTTGCCGGTGAGGATGCAGAGGAGGGCGTCGTGGGCCTCCACGTCACCGCTGGTGAGGTAATGGGCGTCGTTGGTGGCGATCAGCTCAATGCCGAGCTCGGCGCCGATGCGGGCCATCTCGGTGTTGACGATGCGGTCCTCCAGCCCGCCATGGTCCTGAATCTCGAGATAGAAGTCGTCGGCGAACACCTCCTGGTACCAGCGGGCCACGTCGCGGGCGGCATCCGGTCGGCCCCGCAGGATCGCCTGGGAGATCTCACCCCCGAGGCAGGCGGTGGCCACGATCAAGCCTTCGCTATGCTGGCGCAGCAGTTGCTTGTCGATGCAGGCGCGGGCAAAGATGCCGCGCCCCCGCATGCCACGCAGATGGCTGATGCTGGTGAGCTTGACCAGGTTGCGATAGCCCACCGCGTTCTTGGCCAGGACCACCAGGTGATAGCGGCGCTCCTTCTTCACTGGCTCGTCGTCGATCGAGCCGTTGATCACATACATCTCATTGCCGATGATCGGCTTGATGCCTGCCTTGCTGCAGAGCTTGAGCAGCTCGATGGCGCCGTACATGACACCGTGGTCGGTGAGGGCCAGGGCCGGCATGCCGAGCTCCACCGCCCGCTCCACCATCGCCGGCAACTGGCTCGCCCCATCCAGAAGGCTGTAGTCGCTGTGGTTGTGAAG
>JBIIND010000055.1:0-8234 GCA_044337665.1 Cyanobium sp. | reverse complement strand
CTATGGGGATGGTGTCGGTGGGCAAGGCAGTGTTCCTCGATCACCTCGCCCTCAACTGCGCCTGCGTGGGCGGCAATTCCAGAACACCCCTCGGGGTGGTGAGTTTCGCCGAGAATCTGATCATGGCCGCCATGGGCGCCGTGATGCTCGCCAGCCACTGAGCGGCGTTCAGGCCCTGGCCCGGCCACTGGTGAGCACCGCAGGGCATCCACAGCCCATTGTTCTGGTGGGTGCCCTTGCAGCCCAGCTCCCTGGCGCGCTGCTCCGCCAACGAAAAGAACAGCGCCACCGCCGCCACCCCCAGGCGTTGATCAGAACGAGAACAAGGCATCGAACTGGTGGTACTCGGGCTTGTTGAGTCCGTCATGCTTGAGCATGCGGCGCAACTCGATGATTTCGCGTCGCTGGGCCACGATGATGTCGCGGGCAAGACGCCGGATGGTGGGGTTGGTGGTTTTCTTAAGCGCGTCGTGGGCCATCACCAGAGCCCCGCCATGATGGGCAATCATGCCTTCGAGAAACCAGGTGACTCGGTTCTCCCGTGTGGGCGTGGAGCCCATCATCTGCATCGCCTGGATATGGGCAGCGCTCATGCGTTCCAGGCTTTCCATGCTGTTGGGATCGCCACCGGTCTTCAAGGCCACAGGATAGGCGGGCGCCTCGGGGTACCAGGCCTTGCGCCATTGGCCCATGGCCTTGATCTCCCGGGCCTGGTCGCGCCAGATCTGCTTGGCCAGCGCACCCACGCCCGGCTGGCCGATGTCGAAGACGAACTCACCCATCCGCAGGGCGCCCGTGTGGTGCTGGACCATGGCGTCGAGCCAGCGCAGGTTGTAGGTGCGCCCGGCTGGACCCACCTCGTGGTTGTGGGTGCTGGGATTGACGGGTGCGGCAACCGGGGTTGACGCCGGAGCTGGAGCCCCCATCGGGTGGTGATGGTGGCCGTGATCGGGATCAGGCTGGGCCAGGGCCGGGCCCGCCGCCGCCAGCAGGCCGAACAGCGCCAGAACGGTGGGAGCAGGGCGCATCGAGGAAACGCAGCCAACGGATCAGCCCTACCATGCACTCTCCCCTTAGTGGAGAGTCAAGTGGTGCCGGCCCAGTCCTTCAAGATCGGTTCTGTGGCACGCCGCTCCGGCCTCCCCGTCAAGACCATTCGCTTCTACAGCGATGAGGGACTCATCCACCCGAGCGGCCGCAGCGAGGGCGGCTACCGCCTCTTCGAGGAAGCGGTCTTCGCGGAACTGGCCTTGATCCGCACCCTGCGGCTCATGGAGCTTCCTCTGGCAGATGTGCGGCAGATCCTTGAGGCGCGGCGTGGGGCCATCTGCACCTGCAGTGACCTGCGGGCGCGGATCCGCAGCAAGGCCGGCGAGATCGGCGAAAAGATCACAGCGATGCAAAACCTGCAGGCTGAAATCCTTGCCCTGCTCAACAGCTGGGAAAATTGTGGTGGCCGCACGTCGGACCGTCTCCCTGGGTGATCTGCGCCGCCGGCTCCTGAGGCGGTTGCCCGTCCCAGGACTGAGCTCTTCTCCGTCGTGGCTTCAGGGCAGGCCCATCGATCCGCCGTTCCCTGATGTTCGTGGCGTGACCTTTCTGGAGGAGGCGATCCAGGCTGTCCACGGCACCGTTCCGGGCCCATCGCGGAGTCAGGCCTTCGATGGGCTAGTTAGCGTTTTCGTCGTTTCGACCCTCCACGATGGCCGGCGCGCGGGTGAGCGAGATACGCATGCACTGGGTGAGATGGCTGCTCACGACCGGCTGGCTGCTGATCATCGGCTCGCTGTTCTTCGATCCCTTCACGCCCAGCCTCACCACTGCGGATCACCCCTGGAGTCCGCTGCGGCTGCCGGACACCTGCGTGGCAGTGCAGGGCCGTTGCCTCGTGGAGACGCCCTATCCCCTGGGCACCACGATCTTCTGGGGGGCCGTGGTGCCGGCGGCGATCTTCATCCTGCTGGTGTTCGGCCACGAGCTCTGGCGGCGGATCTGCCCGCTCTCCTTCCTCTCCCAGATCCCCCGGGCGCTGGGCTGGCAGCGCCAGACGGAAAAGCGCAACCCCAAGACCGGTGAGATCCGCCGCCAGCTGGCGCGGGTGCCGTCTGATTCCTGGCTCGCCAAGCACTATCCCGCCCTGCAGTTCAGCTGGCTGTATCTGGGCCTGTGCGGCCGCATCCTCTTCTTCAATGCCGACCGGCTGGTGCTGGCGGCCTGGCTGCTGTTCACGATCGCGGCGGCCATCGCCGTGGGCTGGCTTTACGGCGGCAAGGCCTGGTGCCAGTACTTCTGCCCGATGGCGCCGGTCCAGGCGATCTATTCGACCCCCGCCGGGCTGTTGGGCAGCCGGGCCCCCATGAGCGACACGCCGATCACCCAGTCGATGTGCCGCAGCCTCGATGCCAGCGGTGAGGAGCAGAGCGCCTGCGTCGCCTGCCAGAAGCCCTGCATCGACATCGATTCCGAGCGCTTGTACTGGGACCGGCTGCAGAGTCCAGCCTTCAGCTTTGAGCGCTACGGCTACGTGGGCCTGGTGGTGGGCTATTTCCTCTACTACTACCTCTACGCCGGCAACTGGGACTACTACTTCTCGGGTGCCTGGGCCCGCCAGAGCGACCAGCTGAGTCAGCTCCTCAGCCCGGGGCTGTTCCTGTTCGGTCAGCCGATCCCGTTGCCGCGGCTGGTGGCCGTGCCGCTGGTGCTCGGCCTGTTCACCTGGCTCGGCTGGCTGGGCGGGCGGGCGATCGAGGCCTGGATGCGCCGCCGCGCCCGCCGCCAGGGCGCCGAGCCCGACAGGACGCTGATCCGCCATCGCGTCTTCCTGGCGGCGACCTTCGTGGTGTTCAACATCTTCTTTCTGTTTGCCGGACGGCCGCTGCTGCTGCTGGCGCCCGCCTGGGTGCGGTACCTGTTCGACATGGCCCTGGTGGCGACCAGCTCCCTCTGGCTGGTGCGCAACTGGCATCGCAGTCCGGCCCTCTACAGCCGCGAGAACCTGGCGGAGCGCTTCCGCCGGCAGCTCGCCAAGCTCGGCCTCGATGTGGGCCGCTTCCTGGAGGGCCGCAGCCTCGGCGACCTCAACCCCGATGAGGTCTATGTGCTGGCCAGGGTTCTGCCCGAGTTCGGCAACGAACAGCGGCATGAGGCCTACAAAGGGGTGGTGCGGGATGCCCTGGTCGAGGGCTACGTGAACGTCGCCAGCAGCCTCGAAGTACTGCGGCGGATGCGCCAGGAGCTCGGCATCTCCGACGATGAACACCGCCTCCTGCTCGAGGAGCTGGGTGTGGAGGATCCCTCCCTGCTGGATCCGGACCAGCGCCGCAGCCTGGAGGATCAGGTGCGCCTGAGTGGCTATCGACGCTCGCTCGAGCGGGTGCTGCGGCTGCAGCAGCAGCTCGTTGTGGCGGGCCCGGCAGAGACGGGCCAGTCCGGCGGCGGGGGCGGTGACGCCGAGCTCGCGGCCCTGATGCGTCGCTTCGCCATCTCTCCTCAAGAGCAAGCGGAAGCCCTCGAAATCCTCGACCCCGTCGCGGGAGCCGCCCACCGCGCCGAGCTGCTGCTGGACAGGCTGGAGCCCCTGCATCGCAGTCTGCAGGCCATGGCCGCAGCGGAACTGCAGCACCAGCCCCTGCTGGTTTCCCTGCTGGAAGACCGGCTGCGCCATCGCGAGGAGCTCTGCCTGGAGGGGCTTCTGCGATCCCTGGTGCTGCTGCCATCCCCATCGGCTCGGGAGCCCCTGGTGCAGCGCTTGCGCCAACTGGCGCTGGATCGCCTGCAGCCTCTCCTGTCCTCACCGCGCTGGTGCGACAGCCTGCCGTCTGAACTCCTCGAATCGCTGCGGCGGCAGCCTGCGGCGTCGGAGGCCCCCAGGCCGCAGCCGTCCCGAGAGCTGATCCTGGAGCAGCTGGAACGGCTGGTGGGTGATCCCGAGCCCAGCGTGGCCGCTTCGGCCCTGGTGCTGTTGAGCGACCTCGACCGCCATCGGGGGGAGGGCTGCTGCGCCCCCCTGCGCACGTCATCGAGACCTGCCTGGGTCCGGCGCACGGTGAAGCAGCTGCTGGATCTGCCTTCCCCGGCGGCGCTGGCCGATCTCCCTGACCTGGAGAAACGGGTGGTGCTGGCCACCAGCGACTTCTTCCGCCGCACCTGGGCCGACACCCTCGATCTGCTGGCGGATCAGTCCGAGATCCGCCGCTATGGGGCCGGCGCGGCGATCACCGAGGCGGGCGACACCTGCCGCGAGCTGCTGCTGCTGGTGGAGGGTTCCGCCCGGATCGAGGTGCGGGGTGAGGAGGGGGTGCAGGTCAGCCCGATGCGGCCGGGGCAGGTGCTCGATGAACTGGAGGTGCTCAGTCACGGCACCACCGAGAACACGATCGTGGCGGAGACCAGCGGCAGCCGTGTTCTGGCCGTGCCGGTCGACTGCTTTGACACCACCCTGGAGCGCGACCCGGATTTCGCCCGCCGAGTCCTGGCCCTGGAGACGCGTCAGCTTCAACGAATCACGCGCCACTCCCTCGCCACATGACGCCGAGGACTGTCTGTTGTTCTACGGCGGAGCGGGCGGTGATCCTGGCCTGGCATGCCCTGGGCTGATCCAGCAACATCGCCAGCAGAATCAGGCCCCAGGCATCGTGTCCCCTCACTGCGGGCATGTTCTCGAAGTTCATGCCACAAATGCCGGTGATGAGGGTGAGAGGAGCAAAGATGCTGGTGAGAATGGTGAGTGTCTTCATTACCTCGTCCATGGGGAAAGGCTTCAGCGGCGGGGACCGCCTCGGAGGTGATCAACCGCTGAGGCAGCCAAGGGCAACCCACCTGGGAGCTCAGCAGGTGCCATGGACTGGGCGCACAACCAAGGCGATGCAGCACCCGTGGTGATGGCCGAATCCGTGCCCTAACGGGCTTATCTCCGACCTGAACCGGCTGGACAACGGTACGGATCAGCGCATCTCCCAGAGCCTTGGCTGAAGCCACAACGACACATACACCAGGCACACCAGCACCGGCACCTCGATCAGCGGACCGATCACTCCAGCCAGGGCCTGCTGGGAAGTGACGCCCCAGATGCTGATGCAGACGGCAATCGCCAGCTCGAAGTTGTTGCCGGCCGCGGTGAACGCCAGGGCTGAGGTGCGTGGGTAGTCCAGTCCGCTTGCCCTGCCTACTGCGAAAGCGATGCTCCACATCAGCAGGAAGTAGAGCAGCAACGGGATGGCCACCTGGATCACCTGAGCCGGGTCCGATGTGATCGCCTGACCCTGCAGGGCGAACATCACCACGATCGTGAACAACAGGCCGTAGAGAGCCCAGGGCGAGATCCGCGGTAGAAAAACCTGCTCATACCAGCGTCGCCCCTTGAGCCGTACGCCGACCAGCCGGGTGAGGAAGCCGGCCACCAGCGGAATGCCCAGAAAGATCAGCACCGCCCGGGCGATCTCGCCGAAGGAGAAGCGCACGACCTGCGACTCAAGCCCCAGCCAAGCCGGCAGAATGCGCAGGTAGAAGGTGCCCAGCAGGGCATAGATCAACACCTGCAGAATTGAATTGATCGCCACCAGCAGGGCGGCCGCTTCCCGGTTCCCCCGGGCCAGATCGATCCAGATCAGCACCATGGCGATGCAGGGGGCAATGCCGATCAGGATCAAGCCGGTGCGGAACGCTGGCTGATCCGGCAGGAACAACCAGGCCAGGCTGAACATCAGCAGCGGTCCCAGCCCCCAGGTGAGCCCCAGGGTGAGCGTCAGCAGGCGCCGATCGCGGGCCAGGGAGCCGAGTTCGCCATAGCGCACCTTGGCCAGCACCGGATACATCATCAGCAGCAGCCCCAGGGCGATCGGCAGGGAGGTGTGATCCACCTGCACCGAGCTCAGCAACGACGGCAGACCTGGCAGAAGACGCCCCAACAAAAGTCCGCAGGCCATCGCCAGCAGGATCCACAGCGGCAGCAGCCGGTCGAGCCAGGACATTTGGACGAGCACACCGCTCTGCCGGGCTGGGGGAGTGGAACGATCGGAGGCCGGATCGGGCATTGGGGGCGTCAGGAACAGGGAGGCGCTGGGAACTGACAGGCGGCCGCCAGCTGGCCCAGCCAGTCGCGCAGCAGCAGCAGGGCGGAAGGCTCCAGGCGGTAGTAAACCCAGCGGCCGTCCTGGCGGGGGCGGATCAGGCCCGCCTCCTTGAGCACCTTGAGATGAAAGGACAGCTTCGACTGGGCCAGATCCAGCTCGCTGGTGAGGTCACAGACACAGCGCTCACCGTCCTGAAGAGACTGCACCACCCGTAGGCGGATCGGTTCAGCCAGGGCGCGCAACAGCTGCTGCACCGGGTCCGAAGCCACGGACTCAGCCGCCAGGAGCGAGGCAGCAGCCGGGTCAAGGGCAGTGGCAGGCATGTGACGCGGAACACCCAGTTCATCAACCCTAGTTGATCTATGGTTTCGCCGTTGGCCGCCCCTTCCGCTTCCCTGTCCATGAAAATCGGCATCAATGGCTTCGGGCGCATCGGCCGCCTGGTCTTCCGTGCGCTCTGGGGGCGTCCCGGGATCGAACTGGTGCACGTCAACGACTGCGCCGGCGACGCCCACACCGCCGCCCATCTGCTGGCGTTTGATTCGGTGCATGGCCGTTGGCAGCAGGCCGTGCAAAGCAACACGCGCGGTTTCTTCGTGGGCACCACCCCGGTGAGCACCACCCAGGAGAGGGACCCCACCGCGGTGCCCTGGCGCCAGGCCGGCGTGGAGATGGTGCTCGAATGCAGCGGCAAGTTCAAGACGCCGGACACCCTCCAGCCGTACTTCGATCAGGTGGGCCTGGAACGTGTGGTGGTGGCCTGTCCCGTGAAGGGCGAGATCGCCGGCGCCGAAGCGCTCAACATCGTGTTCGGCATCAACCACCACCTGTACGACCCCGGCCAGCACAAGCTGATCACCGCCGCCTCCTGCACCACCAACTGCCTGGCACCGGTGGTGAAGGTGGTGCACGAAACCTTCGGCATCGAGCACGGTGCGATCACCACCCTCCACGATGTGACCAATACCCAGGTGGTGGTGGATGGTTTCAAGAGCGATCTGCGTCGGGCACGGTCCTGCATGCAGAGCCTGATCCCCACCTCCACCGGCTCGGCCAAGGCGATCGGAATGATCTTCCCCGAGTTGCAGGGCCGCCTCAACGGTCATGCCGTGCGGGTGCCGCTGCTCAACGCCTCGCTCACCGATGCGGTGTTCGAGTTGAAGTGCAACGTCACGGTGGAGGAGGTGAACCGGGCCTTTGAGGAGGCCGCCAACGGTTCCCTCCAGGGGATTCTCGGCTATGAAACCCGGCCACTGGTGTCTGTCGACTACGTGAATGATTCACGCAGCGCCATCGTGGATGGCCTCTCCACCATGGTGGTGAACGGCACCCAGCTGAAGGTGTACGCCTGGTATGACAACGAGTGGGGCTACAGCTCACGCATGGCTGATCTGGTGAGCCATGTCGCCCTGCTGGATCAGCGCTGAGGCCGAGCCATGAGCCGCAAACTCAGCTTGTCCGCCCTGCAGCAGTACATGGTCGTTACGGCCAACTACTGGGCCTTCACGCTCACCGATGGGGCGTTGCGCATGCTGGTGGTGTTCCACTTCCATGGCCTCGGGTACAGCACCCTCGAAATTGCGCTGCTGTTTCTCTTCTATGAGTTCTTCGGCATCCTCACCAATCTTTACGGAGGCTGGCTTGGCGGGCGATTCGGGCTGAGGCTCACCCTCTGGAGCGGCACCCTGCTGCAGGTGGCGGCGCTGTTGATGCTGATCCCCGTGGCGGATTCGTGGCCCAGGTGGTGGAGCGTGGCCTACGTGATGGTGGCCCAGGCCCTCAGCGGCATCGCCAAGGATCTCAACAAGATGAGCGCCAAGAGCGCCATCAAGACGGTGGTTCCCGAAACGCCGCACGATCACAGCAAAGCTGAGCAGCAGCTGTTCCGCTGGGTGGCGATCCTCACCGGCTCCAAGAACGCTCTCAAGGGGGTGGGTTTCTTCCTGGGGGGCGTATTGCTCACCACGATCGGCTTCAACGCGGCCGTGGCGGTGATGGCCGCCGGGCTGCTGCTGGCTTTTTTCGGAACCCTTGTGCTCCCGGCGGACATGGGCCGCATGAAGCAGAAGCCCGGCTTCCGTACGCTGTTCTCCAAAAGCCAAGGCATCAACGTGCTCTCGCTGGCGCGCTTCTTCCTATTCGGCGCGCGCGATGTGTGGTTCG
>JBIIND010000384.1:0-6310 GCA_044337665.1 Cyanobium sp. | reverse complement strand
ACGGCTTCCGCCACAGCGGGCTGGGTGGCTTCGAGAAAGCCCTGCAATTGCACCAGATCCAGGCAGAAACTGCGGTCGTAGTGGCGCGGATCCCCCAGCAGCCAGCCCGTGCCGCCACTCACGGGCACAGCCGTGGGGGTGGCGACATGCGGCGGCTCCAGCAGGTGGATGCGTCCGGTCATGGTGCGGGTGATCAGCGCTTCCAGGCCCTGCTCGCTGGTGTCGGTGGGCATGGGGCCGGGGAAATGAGGGGCCTCGCACCAGTTTGATGGATGGGGGCTGGCAATGGAAGAAGCCAGGCCGACACAGGGATTTGCAGGCTTGCCTTAGATAAAATCTCTGTTAGAGCTCTGGTAACGCCAGTTTTTCGCCACGGGTTGCCAAAGGCTGGTCGCCGGCATGGCCTCTCATTCAGGCATCACGCTGGCTACATCGCAGGTGGTTCGCAGCCCTGTGGGCTCTCTCAGAGTTTCTGCTCCAGGATGGCCATGGCCCGTGCGAAGCTGGGAAGCAAGCCGGCTAATACGGCTGGATTTAATTTGGCCAGGACTTCATAGGAGCGTTTGCCTTTTCGATAGGTATTGGAGCAGTTTGAGGTCGCGTTCTGCAGCCCATCCTGAACTGCGTGCCGAAGCCGCGATTCGAGTTGCTTGGTTGGCGGCAGTTGGTTCTCGTTGAGCTCTTGCCCATAGTGTTCCCGCAGGGTTGGGCGATCTGCAGCTATCCAGGTCTCCATGCAGGTGGTCATGAAGAGCACCTGTTGATCAGTGGCTCCGTTGGGCGTTGCCCAACCATCGCGTTGCCGGAGGTGCTCCCAGGTTCGTTGTTCCTGGGGATCCTTGGGCATGGCCAGTGGATCTTCGCTGTCGATCAGCAGGCCAATGAAATGGCCAGGTTTTGCCGTGGTGTGAGCGGTTTTGAAGTCGTCGAAAGCAGCGCCACGGCCACCGCAGGCTGTGAGCCGCGGCAAGCGCCCACTGAAGCCCTGGCTCTTGAGCAGGGTGGCGAAGGCTTTACGGCAACGAATCTTCTCTTCCTTTGAGTTGCCGCCGCCTTCGATGTAGAGATGGGCGCTCACCAGCGGGTTCCTCCCAATTCCCCACTGATCCAGAGCTCACCCAGGCGATACTTCTCTAGCCAGACTTGCAAGCCCTCCCTATTCAGGCGCTCCAGTGTTGTTGCGCTATTGTGTTTCTCGCAGACCATAACCGCTTCGGGCTGTTCACTCATCGCATCCACAAGCACATCCGAGTGCGTGGTGACGATCAGCTGGGTGCGCCGAGAGGCGGCCACAAGGTGATCTGCCAACTTCGGAAGCACATCTGGGTGCAGGCCAAGCTCTGGTTCTTCGATGCAGATCAGTGGCGGTGGATTGGGATCGCAGAGGATGGCTAACAGGCAGAGATAACGAAGCGTGCCATCGGAGAGGCGGGTGGCAGGTATCGCAAACTCTCCTTCCATAAAAAACACCTGAACCGTACCACCTTCGACGAGCACAGTGAAGTCAGTCAGCCCGTCATAAAGGTCGGTCAGACCATCCAGAATGGCGCGCGCAGCGTTTGGATGGCGGGTCTTGAGGCGATTGAGGAAAAGCCCCAGGTTGGAAAAATCTTCCGCGAGTACGTCGTTGGGTTGATCAGCTCGTTGGGGAGCGCGGAAGGTGGCATTCCGTCCAAATTGCCATTCTCTATAGATACGGATCCGTTCGTAATGGCTGGCCAACCAGGCGAGCTCTGGATAGCTATCCGGATCACGCCGTTGGGCCAGGATTGAGCGATCCGATTCAATGCTGTCGTGGGCTAGTTGCCTCTGCCCCTGATCGCGAACGTTCACCACCGGCTTGCCTTCTTGGTAGCGATAGAAGAAGTACGGCGACTGTTGGCCAGGCTGGGGTTCGCTGTACTCCACTCGTTCATCCTTTAAGGCGAAGCTTTGCCCCAAGGCGTAAAAGGCGAGAGCATGTCGCAGGGGTTTCGGCGCCTTCGGGTCATTGACTAGCCAGTTGACCTGGGCCACACCCTGTGGGCTTCCTTTCCAGATCCACTCCTCTACGCCGCCCCCCTTGAGCGTCACATCGCGGAGGTCATGGTCGCGGTCGCGAGGTGCAGCACGCAGCAGTGACACTGCCTCGATCAGGTTGGACTTGCCTGATCCATTCGGACCAATCAGCACATTCAGCGGAAGAAGATCAATCCCAGTGTTATCAGAGCCAAACGAGAGAAAATTGGTTGGCTCTATCCGCTTAATGAAAGGCTCTTTGGCTTCAGCTGTCATGTCAATCCTCCTCGGTATCGATCGGATCTGAGTCGGAATCATCCTCTGCTTCGTCTCCATCATAGCCAGCGGCATCCGACTGTATCGGCGGCTCTACATCCTCCGGCAACCCCTTCGCCGCCTCCCGCACATCCACCTTTCCCGTCACCACATCGTCAATTAGGCGGGTGCGGTATTCGCGGAGGAGGTCGATTTCGCGCTCGGTTTTCTCTATTGCTAGGGATGGAGCCTCCGTTAGCTCCGTGACCTTGGCGACAATTTCTATCTGCTCAGAAAGTGGAGGGGCTAGGACCTTCATCCATCCGATGTCGTCCATATTGAAGTGGCTAACTGTTGATCCCTGACAGGTGAGTTCAATGAGATGTCGCGGTGGACCTGTGTAGATCATGTGGACGAGGAACTGGCTGTCATAGATTTCTCTTTGTGGTTTCATTAGAACAGTTCTTTGCCCTAGGCATACCTTCGCGCCTTCCGGGATGATGCAAGCTTCACCTGCAGGCGCCTCCCGTGTAAAAATAACGTCGCCTGCTTCTGGTACAGCCCTTTGGGTCCATTCAGTGAATGTCTTAGCTGACGTGCAATAAGTTCCACTCCATCGGAGAAGCCCATTACGAACTGCGGTAGTTCGTACAACGCGATAGTCGCTTTGCCGAACAAATGGGGCAGTCTTGTGCTCGCAGTCCACAAGTCTGCTGAGAACCCGCTTAAGTGCCAGCACCTCCCAATGGTCCGGAATCTCCCCCAGCCAGGGAATCCCCGAATCCTTGAGCGGTACGGAGGGATCCAGCCCCCGCGTCACGGCGCGATGAATGATGGCTTGCTTCTGCTCCTGCAGCAGGGCGATGATGCGGCGCTTGGCCCCGATGGCGCGGTCCAGGCGGTTGGTGGCCCAGGAGAGGAAGCGGGTTATGGCGGCTTGTTCGCTGGCCGGCGGCAAGGGGCTGCAGATCTGCTTGAACTGATCCCAGTACAACCGGTTTCGATCTTTGACGATTCCTCGCGATGCGGCATCGATCTCCGCGAGATAGTCATCGGTTTTGAAGAGCCTAGAGAAATAGCCTGAGTTGATACCAGGCATGGCTCTGCACACCACATAGGCGGGGCTCACCAGTCCCCTCTCGGGTGCGATCCCTGCAGCTCCCTGCCACATTCGCATCATGTTGTAGACAAGGTCTCCGCGCCCAGCTCGCTTGTACTTCGAGCGGTCGGTCATCACCTGCTTGCGCTTGGATCTGGCGAAGTCGCGCACCCGTACCCCTGTTCGCAGTGAGACTTCCAGAATCGGCAGTTCGGTATCACCTGGGTCATTGCGCTGCTGGAATAATCCGCCATTACGCCTGATCTCCCAATGCGCCGGCACATCCCCCAGCCAGGGCAGTCCAAAATTTTTGTAGACCGGATAGGGCTTCAGATCCTCGATCATCCAGCCAGCTCCTCAGGCTCGCTGAACTGATCGGAGGAGGCCAGTAATTGCTGCAACTTGATCCCAAGTTCCCTCATCCCTGGATTGACCTGAAGCGGCGCCTGCTGCTCCACAACCGCGCCTGAATCCAGATCCAGCTGGTGCCACTCCGCCAGGCCACTGCTGGAATCGAACTCAATCGACAAATCCAAGCGCCCGATCCGCCACTCCGCCTCCACCCCGCCCTCGGGCGTGGGAAATAGCCGTGGCTGCTCCAGATCCTGAAGCTGGTGCTCATCCAGCCACGCTCCCACCAACTCCAGCAGCTCCCTCGTGGGCGGCACGGCTTCGCCGTCCAGCCAGCCCGGCGCCAGCTCCAGCAGCTCCATGCATCGCTCAGCGTTTTGCATGGCACTCCTCACCCCGCCCCCACCAGCAACCCATCGAGCAGGCCTTCGGCCTCCGCTTCAATCGCCCGGATGTCGGCGGCGATCTCGGCCAGGCTGCGCAGGGGCTTCGGTTTGTAGAAGTGGCGGGTGAAGCTCACCTCGTAGCCCACCTTGGTGGCTTCCGGGTTGATCCAGGCATCGGGCGTGTAGTGCAGCACCTCCCGGCGGATGAAGGCCTCAATGCCGCCCTCCTCCAGCAGCGGGATCTGCTCGCTGTCGCGCAGGTCGGTGTCGGGTTCGTACTCCACCACGCAGGCCTTGCCGTTCAGCTCCAGCTCGAATAGCCCATGCAGCGGGTCGGCTGCCACCTTGCCGCCCTTGTGCACCTTGGCGATCACCGGCGGCGCGTTTTCCTCTCGCCAGCTCACTTGCCTGAGCAGCAGCTTTAGGTCGGCGGCGCCGAGCTTGAGGCCCTGCAACTTGAGGGCGCTCTGCGCCTCGCTGCGGAACTCGTTGTGCTCGTCGAACAGCTCATCGCCAAATAGCTCCCGCAGGGCTTCGGCCGCCGCCGCCAGCTGGGTATCGCGCTGCCAGGTGCCGGGATCCAACAGCTTCTTGCGCCGCTTCTCGGGAAGGCCAGGTTTGGCGTCGGTCTCCTCGTCGCTGTCTTCCCCATCGTTGTCGCCTGAGCTCCACTCCCGCAGGCGCTGCTCCAGCTCTGGTTTCAGGCTGGCGAAGCGCGTGAGCAGAGCATCGCCGTAGTCGCCCCACAGCTCCTCGCGGATCTCGCGGTCGCCGGAGGCTGTGCGCAGCGCCTCAATCGCTTCCGGCGTGATCCGGCTGTGCAGCCGCAGCGGCCGCTCCACGCTCACCTTCCAGTAGCCGAAGGCCTCATTGGCAAAAATCTTCGAGTGCTCGCTCTCTTCCATCACGTCATAGGCCGCCATCACGCGCTCGATATCGGCCGAACTCAGTTCGCAGTTCTTCTTGCCCAGGTTTTTGCGCAACGGCTCAAACCAACCGCTGGCATCAATCAGCTGCACCTTGCCCTGCCGTTCCGGCGCTTTGCGGTTGCTCAGCAGCCACACATAGGTGGCAATACCAGTGTTGTAAAAGAGATTCAGGGGCAGGGCCACGATCGCCTCCACCCAGTCGTTCTCAAACAGCCAACGGCGGATGTTGCTCTCGCCGGAGCCGGCATCGCCGGTGAATAGCGACGAGCCGTTATGCACCTGAGCAATGCGGCTGCCCAGGGGCGAAGTGTGGTTCATCTTGCTGGCCATGTTGGCCAGAAACAGCATCTGGCCATCGCTCGAGCGCGTTACCAGCGGCAACACCTCGCCTTGATGGCTCACCTGGAAGCGCGGATCTTTCATCTCCTTCTTGCCGCCCATCGCCTCCAGATCCTTCTTCCAGCTCTTGCCGTAGGGCGGATTGGAGATCATGAAATCAAACACCCGCGCCGGGAAGGCGTCGTGCGAGAGGGTCGACCATTCCGCTCCGCCCATGATGTTGTCGGCGTTCTCACCCTCGCCCTTGAGCAACATGTCGGCCTTGCAGACCGCATAGGTTTCGGGGTTGATCTCCTGGCCGTAGAGGTGCGTCACCACCTGCTGGCCGTGGGCTTCCGCCAGTTACCGCAGCGTTTCATCCCCCACGGTGAGCATGCCGCCGGTGCCGCAGGCCGCGTCATACAGCAGATAGCTGCCGCTTTTCACCTGCGCAGCGATCGGCCGGAACATCAGGGTGGTCATCAAGCGCACGGCATCGCGCGGCGTCCAGTGTTCGCCCGCCTCTTCGTTGTTCTCCTCGTTGAAGCGGCGCACCAGCTCCTCAAACACCGTGCCCATGGCGTGGTTATCGAGGCTCGCCGGGCTCAGATCCACCTGGGGATCGAGGAACTTGCTGATCAGCCTGCCGAGCGAATCCGAGCGCGAGAGGGTGGGGATGTGGTTGCGGAACTTGAAGTTTTCAAGAATGTCCTGCACATTCTCTGAAAAGCCCTCCAGGTAGGCCTCGAAATCAGCCCGCAGTTGCTGCTCGCTACCGCGGCTGGTGAGATCGCGCAGTGTGAACGGTGAGATGTTGTAGAAGGCCTGGCCCGCCTCTGCCCGCAGGGCCGCATCCTGCTCCTTGATCTCGGCCGCATCGAGCTTCTGCTTCGCCTCCAGCACCTTCGCCTTGGTGGGCTCCAGCACCGCATCCAGCCGCCGCAACACGCACATCGGCAGGATCACATCCGGAT
>JBIIND010000054.1:0-8277 GCA_044337665.1 Cyanobium sp. | reverse complement strand
CTGGGAGGAAGACCCAGGATCATGGAGGATAACCGCATTATTCGCTAGCCCTATCTTGTGACCGCGACGAAGTGCAGATAGGCACAGATCACTGTCTTCAAAATACATCCAGAACCGGGGATCAAAGAGGGGAGAATCAGAGGGAAAGGCGGCAAGACGCAGTAGCATGGCTGCCCCAAAGACGCCTTCAACCTCCCGGAACCGACCCTCCGAAGGCTCCGGCCCAACCGTGCGGCCGTCGGGCGTGAGCTGAACCGCTCCGAGGACGGCGAACTCCTGAAGATGCTCCGCAAGGTCCACCAGCTCCTCTATCGCACCGGGCTGCAGCACACCATCCGGGTTCAGCAGAAAAAGGTAGGGGGTGCGCACCTCAGGGCGAAGCGCATTGACAGCACGGCCGAATCCGATGTTTCGACTTCCGCAGATGACTCGCACCGCGCTGGAAGCCTCCGCTACCCGATGCAGGGTTTCATCCTGACTGGCGTTATCATAAATCAGAATCTGCGTACCGTCCAACTGAAGCAGAAGGGAGGCGAGGCAACTGTCGATCACCCGCTCACTATTATAAGTAACAATGGCACAGGTAACAAAATCCGAAATGTCCATCGACGCGCAAACCTCCTTATCGACCGCCGGACCAGGGCCCGAAGCTTCCAAGAAGATTAGACCGTAGATCAACGAAAGTCAAGCACTGATGCAGGCAATCGACAGCAATCTGGGCGACGGATCTGGTGTTGATCAGCCGCTGACAGGACTCGTTGAGAAAAGCGTGTTCCCTCCCAGAGAATGGGGCAGGAAGGGGGGCGAATACGTGGGTGCGCCGATGCATGAACCGCTCTCCGGGGCAGGGCGTGCGCCTGTGCTTTTCACCCCTGCGACAGCAGACCAGCAAGACTTCTGCGGCGATCGCCCTCACCCGGTGGGATCCCTGCTCGGCATGCCCGGCTCCCCGCCGAGCGCCGCCACCAGCGCCTCCGCCACCGTGCCCGCTTCGCGCAGCTCCAGGCCAACGCCAGCCGCGATCGGGCCCAGGCCACTGCCCCGCGGCACCACGGCGCGACGGAAGCCGAGGCGAGCCGCCTCCTGCAGCCGCAGCTCCAGCTGCCCCACGGGCCGCAGCTGCCCCCCCAGCCCCAGCTCCCCCACCAGCACCGTGCCGGGGGGCAGGGTGAGGTCGCGGAAGCTGGCCACCACCGCCGCGGCCACCCCCAGATCCGCCGCCGGCTCCTCCACCTCCAGGCCGCCGGCCACCGCCAGGTAGCAGTCGAAACGGGAGAGGGGCAGGGCCATGTGCTTCTCCAGAACCGCCAGGATCTGGTGGAGCCGGTTGGTGCCGATGCCGGTGGCGGTGCGGCGCGGGCTCGCATAGCTGGTGGGACTCACCAGGGCCTGCAGCTCCACCACCAGCGGCCGGGTGCCCTCACAGGCCACGATCGTGGCGCTGCCGCTGCTGGGTTCCTCGCCCCCCAGAAACAGCTCGCTGGGGTTGCTCACCTCAGCCAGGCCCCGGTCCCGCATCTCGAACACCCCCAGCTCGTGGGTCGCGCCGAAGCGGTTCTTCACCGCCCGCAGCAAGCGGTGGCTGGCGAAGCGATCCCCCTCGAAGGTGAGGACGGCATCCACCAGGTGCTCCAGCACCTTCGGGCCCGCCAGCATGCCCTCCTTGGTGACGTGGCCGACCAGCACCAGGGCGGTGTGCTGGCGCTTGGCGATGCGGGCGAGGGCGGCGGCGCATTCCCGCACCTGGGCCACCGACCCCGGGGCGCTGCCGAGCTCGGCATCGTGCAGGGCCTGGATGCTGTCGATCACCGCCACCTGCGGCCGCAGCGACTCCAACTCCTGGAGCACCAGCTCCAGATCGGTCTCCGCCAGGAGCTGCAGATCGGCGGCCGCCTGGCCGGCGGGGCTGGCCGCGGTCCCGGCGGCCTGGGGGGGCTCCCCCTGCGCCTCGGCCAGCCGGCGCCAGCGCAGCTTCACCTGCTCCGCCGACTCCTCCGCACTCACGTACAGCACCGAGACCCGCTCGGCCATGGAGCGGGCGCTCTGCAGCAGCAACGTGCTCTTGCCGATGCCCGGATCGCCACCCAGGAGCACCAGCGAGCCGGGCACCAGACCGCCGCCGAGCACCCGGTCGAACTCGCCGTAGCCACTGCCCAGGCGCTGCAGCGGCCGCTCCCCCACCGCCGCGATCGATTCGGAGCGGCGGGCCCGCCCCGGCGCTCCGGCCCCATCGGGGGGAGCCACGGGGCGGCGCCTCCGCCCGTCGCCAGCCGGCTCCGTCTGCTCCACCAACGTGTTCCAGCCACCACAGCCACTGCAGCGGCCGAAGAACTGGCGGGTGCGGGCACCGCAGCTCTGGCAGACGTAGGCATGGGTGGAACGGGGCACAGGCGGAGGGGGGTGGGAGGCGAAGGGATTCCGGGGCGACGTCCAGGATCGGGGGCGGGGCCCCGGGGCCATGGTGCGCCCGGGAACGGAAGGGCGCCTGAGGAATGCTCTATGAAGAAAGGTGGCATTCGGTAAACGGCGGGGGGGCCAGGCACCTTCAGTAGATCGGTCGCGTGTATGTGCGTCCAGCGCCCGATGACGGCCTCAGTCCCTACCCACAACCACGTACCCGGCACCGCCGCCACCAAGGAAACCATCCTGGTCGTGGACGATGAGGCGAGCATCCGCCGGATCCTGGAGACCCGCCTGTCGATGATCGGCTATCAGGTGGTCACCGCCTGTGATGGAGAGGAGGCCCTGGAGGTTTTCCACCGCACCCACCCGGATCTGGTGGTTCTTGATGTGATGATGCCGAAGCTGGATGGCTACGGCGTCTGCCAGGAGCTGCGCAGGGAGTCGGACGTGCCGATCGTGATGCTCACCGCGCTGGGCGACGTGGCCGACCGCATCACCGGCCTGGAGCTGGGGGCGGACGACTACGTGGTGAAGCCCTTCAGCCCCAAGGAGCTGGAGGCCCGCATCCGCTGCGTGCTGCGCCGGGTGGAGAAGGAGCACGTGGCCGGCATCCCCAACTCCGGCGTCATCCAGGTCAGCGACCTGCGCATCGACACCAACAAGCGGCAGGTGTACCGCAATGAGGAGCGCATCCGCCTCACGGGCATGGAATTCAGCCTGCTGGAGCTGCTGGTGAGCCGCTCCGGCGAACCCTTCAGCCGGGGCGAAATTCTGAAGGAGGTATGGGGCTACACCCCCGAGCGTCACGTCGATACCCGGGTCGTCGACGTCCACATCTCCCGGCTGCGCTCCAAACTGGAGGATGATCCTGCCAATCCCGAGCTGATCCTCACGGCCCGGGGCACCGGCTATCTGTTCCAGCGCATCGTTGAGCCCGTTGCCACCGAAGGAGCCTGATTCCACCAGCCGCCCCCGGCGACGCCTGGTCGGCAACCGCACCAAGCCCAGCCGTCCGATCCGACGCCTGGTGGTCTGGTACCGGCGCAACGCGGCGGTGACGAGCCTGGTGGGCACCGCCACCTCCACGGCCAGCGGAGCGGCTTCCGTGGCGGGGTCGGTGGCCGGGTCGGTGCTTCAACCGTTGGTGTTCGACCCGCTCCGCCGCCTGCAACAGGGGCCCGGGGGACCCGGGGAAGGGGCGCCGATCGATGACCGGAAGCGCCTCTGGGTGGCCGTGGACGGCATGGGGGGGGACCATGCGCCGGGGCCGATCCTGGAGGGCTGCCTCAGGGCGGTGGAGCTGCTCCCCCTGCGGATCCGCTTCGTGGCAGAGCCGGAGCGTCTGCGCCCGGCCGTGGCGCAGCTTGGCCTCCAGGGAGAGCTTGACGAAGCCGTCGCCCGCGGCCTGATCCAACTGGTGCCGAGCGGCCCCTCCGTCGGCATGCACGATGAGGCCACCGTGGTGCGCCGCAAGCGGGACGCCAGCATCAACCTGGCGATGGACCTGGTGAAGCGGGGGGAGGCGACGGCGGTGTATTCCGCCGGCAACTCCGGCGCGGTGATGGCCTCGGCGATCTTCCGGCTCGGCCGCCTCAGCGGCATCGACCGCCCGGCGATCGGTGCCCTCTTCCCCACCCGGGATCCCGACCAGCAGGTGCTCGTTCTCGACGTCGGCGCCAACATGGACTGCAAGCCGGAATGGCTGTTGCAGTTCGCCCTGCTCGGCAGCATTTACAGCCGCGATGTTCTGCAGGTGCGCGAACCGCGGATCGGCCTGGTGAACATCGGTGAGGAGGAGTGCAAAGGCAACGACCTCTGCCTGCGCACCCATCCCCTGCTGGCGGGGGAGAAGCGGCTGCTGTTCGCCGGCAACTGCGAGGGCCGCGACATCCTCTCCGGTGCCTTTGACGTGGTGGTCTGCGACGGCTACACAGGCAATGTGCTGCTCAAGTTCCTGGAATCGGTGGGGGGCGTGCTGCTCGACGTGCTGCGGGCGGAGCTGCCGCGGGGCCGGCGGGGCAAGGTGGGCTCCGCCTTCCTGCGCACCAACCTGGTGCGGATCAAGAAGCGCCTGGACCACGCTGAGCACGGCGGTGCCCTGCTGCTGGGGGTCGATGGCATCTGCGTGATCGGCCACGGCAGCAGCAAGGCCCTCTCGGTACTCAGCGCGCTGCGGCTGGCCCATTCCGCGGCCAGCCATGGGGTGATGGAGGATCTGCACGCCCTCGGGTCGGCTGTGGTTGACTGAGCCCACCACGGGCGGAACCTCGGTGTCGCTTGGCGCAGGAACGGCGAATCCCGGCATGGCCCTTGTGGGCTGCGGCAGCGCCCTCCCGGCGGCGAGCGTCAGCAATCAGCGCCTCAGCGAGCGGGTGGACACCAGCGACGACTGGATCCGCAGCCGCACCGGCATCGGCGCCCGCCGCATCGCCGGTCCCGGCGAGACGGTCACCAGCCTCGCCGCCGCCGCGGCCGCCGCTGCCCTGAACCACGCCGGCTGGGAGCCGGGCAGCGTCGACCTGATCCTGCTGGCCACCTCCAGTCCCGACGACCTGTTCGGCACCGCTCCCAAGGTTCAGGCCTGCCTGGGGGCAGACCATGCCGTGGCCTTTGATCTCACCGCCGCCTGCAGCGGCTTCCTGTTCGCCCTGATCACGGCGGCCCAGTACCTGCGGGCCGGCGCGATGCGGCGGGCCCTGGTCATCGGCGCCGACCAGCTCAGCCGTTGGCTGGATTGGGATGACCGACGCACCTGCGTCCTCTTCGGCGATGGCGCCGGGGCTGTCGCCGTGGAGGCCGTCGCCCCCGGGGACGATGGCCTGCTGGGCTTCCGCATGCGGTCCGACGGCAGCCGCAACGGCTGCCTCACCCTGGCCCAGAGCGATGGGCATCGGCCCCTGCTGGAGGGGATCTCCGCCCAGGTGGGGGGCTTCGAACCGATCCACATGAACGGCCAGGAGGTCTACAAGTTCGCCGTTCGGGAGGTGCCCGCCGTGCTCGCCCAGCTGCTGGCGGACACCGGCCTGGCGGCGGAGCAGCTCGACTGGCTGCTGCTGCACCAGGCCAACCAGCGCATCCTCGACGCCGTCGCCGATCGCTTTGCCGTGCCCCACGCCCGGGTGCTCAGCAACCTCTCCTCCTACGGAAACACCTCGGCCGCCACCATCCCCTTGATGCTCGACGAGGCGGTGCGTGACGGCCGGGTGCGACCGGGCCACCTGATCGCCAGCAGCGGCTTCGGGGCCGGCCTCAGCTGGGGGGGGGCCCTGCTGCGATGGAGCGGCCCCCAGATCTGATCCGGCCCGCGCCGTAATCTCCAGGGCGATCCGGTGAGGGACGCATGGCAATCGCCTGGGTGTTTCCAGGACAGGGCTCGCAGAAGACCGGCATGGCTGAAGTGGTGCTGGGGCTGCCCGGGGCCCCCCAGCGCTTCGCGCAGGCTTCCGAATTGCTCGGTCGCGATTTGTTGGCCATCTGCAGCGGCACCGCCACGGGCGAACTGGCCGACCTCCATGACACCCGCAACACCCAACCGGCGCTTTTCGTGATCGAAAGCCTGCTGGTGGACGCCCTGCGGGACCAGGGACGCACCGCCCAACTGGTGGCCGGCCACAGCCTCGGCGAGCTGGTGGCCCTCTACGCCGCCGGCGTGTTCGACGTGGACACCGGTCTGCGGCTGATGCGGCGGCGCAGCGAACTGATGGCCGCGGCCGGCGGAGGCGCCATGACCGCGGTGATGGGATTCGACCGCGGCCAGCTGGAGCAGCTGGTGGCGAAGCAGGAGGGGGTGGTCATCGCCAACGACAACAGCGACGCCCAGGTGGTCCTCTCCGGAACGCCGGAGGCCGTGGCGGCCGTCACCGCCGCTCTCCCCTGCAAGCGCGCCGTGCCCCTGGCGGTCTCGGGGGCCTTCCACTCCCCGTTCATGGCCGAGGCGGCTGCCGCTTTCGCCGCCGATCTGGAGGGCGTGCCCTTCGCCGACGCGACCATTCCGGTGCTCAGCAACACCGACCCCACCCCCGAGAGGGGCGGGGAAGCGCTGAAGGAACGCCTTCGGCACCAGATGACCCGTGGCGTGCGCTGGCGCGAGACGATGGCCCGCCTTCCCCAGGAGGGAATCGACACCGCGGTGGAGATCGGCCCGGGGACGGTGCTGAGCGGCTTGATCAAGCGGGGGTGCCCCGGGTTGACCACCGCCCAGATCGCGGGCGCCGCCGATCTGGGCCTGTGACTGAAGAGCCCGCCCTGCTCAGGTCCCCCCGGCCGAACTTGACCTACCGGCTGATCAGCTGGCTGGTGGTGCTGCCCCTCTACCGGCTGCTGTTGCGGGGGCGCACCGGCGGCGGCGCCAACGTGCCGATGGAGGGGGCGCTGGTGGTGGTCGCCAACCATGGTTCTTACCTTGATCCGCCCCTGCTGGGCCATGCCCTCGGCCGGCCGGTGGCGTTCATGGCCAAAGCCGAACTGTTTCGCATCCCCCTGCTGGGAGCGCTGATCCGCGCCTGCGGCGCCTATCCGGTGAGCCGCGGCGCCGGGGACCGGGCGGCGATCCGCACGGCCAGCGAGCGGCTCGCCCAGGGCTGGGCCACCGGAGTCTTTCTCGACGGCACCCGCCAGGCCGACGGTCGGGTCAACACCCCCCAACTGGGCGCGGCCCTGCTGGCGGCGCGCTCCGGCGTGCCCCTGCTGCCGGTGGCGATCGTCAACAGCCACCGGGCCCTGGGCCCCCATGGAGCCGGGGTGCGGCTGGTGCCCGTCCACGTGCGCGTCGGCACGCCGATCCCGGCACCGACCTCCCATCGCCGGGAAGAGCTTGAGCGGGTCACCCGCGCCGCCCAGGACCAGATCAACGCGCTGCTCGACCAGGGCCTGATCCGCCCCTCCCGACTGGCGGGAGCCACGAACCGAGCCGCGCTTCCGCCCAGCTCCTGAGATCCTGGCCGCTGAGCACCCACAGGGCGGCCCGGGCCCCATCCCCCCACACCAGGCGGCGACCCTCCGGTACGCAGAGCGAGCCGCAGGACACGGCCACCGGCGTGAGGTGGATGCCGCGGCTGCCGGCCACGATCCGTCCCACCAACAGGGCGCGGACCATGTGGTCGCTGCTGGTCACCAGCAGGGCGTGACGGATGCGGGCGCGGCGCAGGTCGTCCACCAGGGAGGTGAAGTTGGAGAGGGTGTCATGGGCCCGGTAGTCGAGCCGCACCTGCTGGGGGGGCAGTCCGGCCCGCTCCTCGAACAGCCAGTGGGCATATTCCGGATTCGTGCCGCCGCTCACCACCACCGGCAGGCCGCGGGAGCGGGCCAGATCCGCGGCCCTGATCTCCCGGTCCTTGTCGCCACCGAGCACCAGGATCATCTGGGGCGGCGGCGGCGCCGGCCACCAGCGGCCCCGCGACAGCCAGAGCAAAGCCCCGCCGAGGCAGATCAGCAGCAGGCGCTGCGGCAGACGGGAACGGCGACGCGGGCGGGGGCGGGGCAGGGCGACCGCGCGGCCCACCGTACGGACGGCGGCACGGTCGGCGGCACGACGACGGGCACGGCGGGGTTGGGGAGCTCTCATCTGACCTCCCCCACCGGACTGGTGGGATAGAGGGGGAGCACCGGCTGCCAGGGGCCCGCATGGCCCGCCGCCGCGCTCGCCTGGGCCACGGCCAGCAACTCGCCCACGTCCTCCGGAAGGAGGGCGGTGGCGGCGGCCCGGGGATGGAGCGCCAGCGCCGAGTCATCGGCGTAAAGCCGGGGGGACCGCCGCTCCGCGATGCCGCCGGGGACCGCCGGATCCACCGCATAGAGGCCCGCCACCAGACCGCGGCGGGGCAGCTCCTGAACCAGCCAGCACGGACCGGCGGCCGGGCCATCCCCCCGCCGCCA
>JBIIND010000053.1:0-8324 GCA_044337665.1 Cyanobium sp. | reverse complement strand
ACGGCTACTATTATCACTACGCTTATGCCGGAGCCTATGGACGGAGCAGTCGCTCCTATGGCTCCTACGGTGAGGGACTCAAGGGTTACATCAAGGGCCAGATCAAGAGCTATCGCGATACCTATATGTCCCAAGCCAATGGTGATTCTTCCTCCGTCCGTTCCCCCAATGCCACTGCCGGCAACCTCTATATGGGAGACGGTTACTCGCGGCCGGGTTATGAGGATGCCTCCCTGCGCGACGATGCGGAATCCAGCGTGGATGCGGGCGCCGATCGCGCCAGATCGACCAGGGCTCATCGTGGTTCCCCGACCGACCAAGGCTCCCATCCGGCGGAGGAGGCCCCTCGCTCTGGCTTGCGAGGCTGGATGGCTAACCGCCTCCCGTTTGGCGGAGGTGGGGGATCAACAAGCCGAGATGCCTCGCAACAAGATAAAGACACCAATGGTACTTCCGCGGATGCAGACGCTCGATCTAAAGACGATTTATAACTTCTCATCACCCATAAGACTTCGCAACCCTGGGATTTCGCTTGGTGTATCGCAACCAGTCAGAAGTGTCGGTTGAAGCCGAAGCCGAAGCCAGGGAGGTACGGCACGGCATACTTGGGGACTCCTGAATAAGTGAGCTGCTGGCACAGCGCGAATTCTGCCATTGAGCGGCGGGAAAGCCTATCTCCCGCATGTTTATACCGCGACCTGTGAATCAGCCATTTCAAGCTGCCAGATGGTCCTGAGCAGCTCCAAGAGGGCACCAAGCCTTTGCCAGTCATAGAACCAAGTACAGACAGTGATAAAAAAGAGGTGGAGTAGCCTCAGGATCTTCTCTGCGCTCATCAAGAGAAACGCCATTGAGATCAAGGTCTTTGCACCTTTGGACAACCGCGCCATAATCAGATCCAGGGAGTACTTCCTCTAACCGGATCAAAAGCATCCTTCCACCTCATGGGGCTTCCTGCGGAGCGATCTGGGTAATCAGGATGGTTTTAAATTATTGCCGTTCCCTTAAAACCCGGTCGAGAACATCAAGATGTTCATAAATGGGGGTTGCCGCTGGATGGCAGCGTCGTACCCAATCTAGGGCCTCAAATACATCCATCTTTCTCGTCAGTGCGGTTAAGCCAATTGCCATCAGGGCTGAACGTTCACGCCCTGCGAAGCAGTGGAGGTAAACAGGTTTCTCTGTTTTAAGTAGGTCTTGAGCGTGCTCCAATGCCTCAACCAAGCGCGTGGCCGTGAGCTCTTCCTGTTGACGATGATCAGGTAGGGACACGGAGGTGCTGCGCCATTGGCTGGGAATCGGGTTGTTTAACTCTTCCTCCGCATAGCAGCAACTGAAGCGGGAGCGGAAGCCAGCCTGCTCAAGCTGCAACCAATGATTCGGGTGGCGGGGCATGGGACCTATGGCTAATTCATTGCTGAGGATCCAGCTATAGGGAAGGGGAGGAGGGGATTGGAGTGGATCATCCGGCAAGCGGTTGACGAGCAGACGCCGCTGTCGCAACAATCTTTGGAAAGGAAGCATTCTCAGCGTTGCCGACCGCGCCAGGAGGATCGCCCGTGTGGGCCGGGACCTGATCGTACGAACATCGCCCTCACGGGCTCAAGCAAGCTGGCCAGTTGACGACTGCGGGTCGCGCGACGCATCTGCGAATAAAAAAGCTCAGAGCTTGAAACTTGACTCTGGTTGAATGCCCCCAGCAAATGGCGTGCCGGAGCGAACCAGGGAAGCAGATAACCCGCCAGCAGAAGAAAAGTCAAGCCGGCGAGCAGGCTTGTGGCCGCAACACCGCGCACTGCCGAGCTAACCGCGATCATGCGCAGTTTCTGCTGTTCCCGGAGCCGACCTACTTCTGCCTTGATGCCACGATCAATCCCATCCCCAATGGCTTTGCGGATTTCGGTGGGTGATTGGTTGGCGACAATATTGGCGCTTCGAATCTCTGGGAATTTACTTAATGCCTTGGGAAATTCAGCCGGGTTGTCCAAACTTTGGACTGAGCCTAGAATTTCTTGTTTGCGCCTTTGCAGGAGATCTTCGAGACGTTTGACCTGGTTGGCATCCCTTTGGGTCAGGGAAAATTGGTTGTAAAAAGAAAGGGGGGTAAATATGAGAAACATGATCGCGAGAAAAAGGACTAACCAGCTGGTTAAATTTCGCCAAAGTCCTTTGTCCTTGCTGGCTCCCTGGGGAGCAAAGATGAGAACAGGTCCGAGAAACAGGATTGGATAAAGGGAAAGGAACTGCGACATGCGCGCCAAGGAAGCCTCGGGACCAAAACCTGCTTGGTCGCCCAAAAACGAGCGGGCAAGGCTGAGAATGCCGTAGGCCAACAGCCCGTAGCCCCCGAGCGTGAGTATGGAACTGTCGATGCCTCGGGGGGGACGGCTCTGAGTCCCGGTCTCTGCGTTTGGGATGAAGCTGGAGGAACCAGTGGAGCCCCGGCTTGAGAGGCTTGGGTTGGCTGTCTCGGACATCGTGAAGAACAGTTTGGATCAATTCTAATCAGACAATAGGGGCTTGAACTGTGGTCTGCTGAAATAAATCAGACCCGCCCGTTGCTTGCCATCAATCCTGCCGGGAGAGCCGCGAGGATGCGTTGCCACAGGTTCTCTGAGACCGGCGAATCATCCCCGCTGCGCAGGCTGATCAGGATGCAACTGTAGTCCCGGTTGGGCTGGAGGCCGATCAGGCGCCGCAAGTCGTTCGGTCGTCCCGCCGACGCGACATCCACCCAGGTCAGGATCTGATCACTGGTAACCCCAAAGGCCTTGGGGGTGAGCGCTTGGGGGACGAAGCAGGTCTGTCGCGCCGGATGATCCTTTACCCGGCCCTCGGCAGACGGTGGCGGGCCAGGGAAAAGGCGACGATTGGACAGGGCGAGACCTGGGCTCTTTGCGGCGATACCGGCCACCTGGACGCTGTACCGCTGCCGAAAAGCTCCGCGCACCAGTCGAAGCTCCTCGCCCCCAGGCAGGCGGAAGACCAGCGGCGGTGATATTGAAAGTTCGAGGCTACGGTCACCCCGCTCCTCCGCCGCTCCTGGTTTCAGGGTTTCGGGGCGCAAACCGCCCTGTTTCAGGGCATGGAGTACCAGGTTGGCAGGAAGCTGGGGTGCCTGTGGCCACCGGGGAAACAAGCTCGCCTGCAGGGCCGCCACGGTGGCGATGCCAGCGAGAAGGGCATACCAGCGGCCCAGGGGGGAGAGTGGAGGATTCGCGCTGGTCATGGTCCGGGGTCTTGCAGAGGGGGCAGTTCCCTTTCCAGGAACCAGAGATAAATTGACCCAAAGATGAATACCCCAACGCCGGAGAAAATCAGGGAACCCATTTCAGTGTGAAAGAATTCAAAAAGTTGATCGCCTTTGCCCTGGCCAGTAGTAGTTATCATCGCCAATAAGGCGATGCGAATTGTGTTGCTGAACAAGCCGACTAAAGGGGCTGAGGCTAGGACCATGATCCGGCTGAGATTGGAGCGTATTGGAAAAGCCATCATGAAAATCAATGCGACGCAAACAATCTGGGCAATCATGTCCAAGCCGTTACAGCCTCCCAGGACTGTGACCCCTCCTCCCTGCAGCAGCACGTCACGTCCTTTGACGGCAACGGGAACCCCGAGAATACTCACCCAAAACGCCGCGGCTTTGGCGGTGAAAAGACTCAGATACTCCTCAGGAAGAACTCGGATGATCAGTGCATAGGAAGGCAGCATCCAGAGGCAAATCAGGCTTTCGCGCAACTTCAGCAAATGGCGTATGGGCTGACAAAGTAGCAATAGGGCAAAGCCAGCCAGAGGAGCCAGGATGTAAACAATGCCTTCCCAGAACAGGATGCGGCCCGTACGCATGATCACCCAGAGCACGCCGAGGCTGCCGAACACCAGGCCCGCCCGGCTGGGATTGGGTTCCAGGCTCTCCAGTTGGTCCTCCATGCAGATCAGAGCCCCTCCCCAAACCAGCAGGGCGAACACGCCGGTGTGGGCGTTCTGGCTGCTGGTGATGACCGCCACGTTTTGCGTGGCCACGGCCGCGGCCAGGAGCAACCAAAGGTTGCGGGGTGTGGCGGGAGGAATGGCTGGAATCTGACTACGGAGCCAGTGACGCGCCGGTTCAGGAACCCGGTGCCACTGGATTCGCAACCAGGACAACAGGGCGTTTTGGAAGGATGGGTTCATCGGAGTGCCGGATCCGGAAGACTTGGCAGCGGGCCGCTCTGGCGATGCGGTGGTCGTTCAGGTCGGTACTCCGGCACCAGTCGTCGGAGTAGGGCTGCGGTCGCTGCCTCGTCCCAACGACTGGAGGCCTGACAGAGCGCGTCCACCAGGGGCTGAAGGTCGTGGCTGGTGTGCATGGGCTCGCAGGCACGACGGATCAACGGGTGCTCCGTGGGTTGATCGTCGGTGCCGATGAGGAGTTCTTCATACAGCTTCTCACCGGGTCGAAGACCGGTGTACTGGATGGCGATGTCACCGTCGGGGGTGTGCTCATCCCGCACCCGTAGACCCGAGAGCTCAATCATCTGACGGGCAAGGTCGGCAATGCGGACAGGATCTCCCATGTCAAGCAGAAATAAATCCCCCCCTTCGGCCATGCCGCTGGCCTGGAGCACAAGTTGCACGGCCTCGGGAATGGTCATGAAGTAGCGGGTGATGGCTGGATGGGTGACGGTGACGGGGCCGCCGGCGGCGATCTGGCGATGGAAGAGCGGGATAACCGATCCCGAAGAGCCCAGTACATTACCAAAACGCACCATCGCCATGACAGGGCCTGAACCGGCGGCGGCGATTTCCGCCGCAGCGGCCTGGATCAGAAGTTCACAGACGCGTTTGCTCGCGCCCATGGCGTTGGTTGGTCGTACCGCTTTGTCGGTGGAGATCAAAGTTAGATTTTGGATGGAAGTCTCTCTGGCCGCCTTAATTACTGCCAGGGTGGCCTGAACATTATTTCCCACTCCAGCACAGAGATTGGCCTCCATCATGGGTACGTGTTTGTAGGCTGCGGCATGGAAGATGCTGGCAACATGATGCTCATGGCAGAGTTGCACAAGCCGGGTGGTTTCGGCGGCATCCCCAAGAACTGGGATCAGTTTTGTCGTTCCACCTGCTTGGCGAAGTCGCCCCTGTAATTCGCCCTCGATGGCGTAGAGGGCGAATTCGTTTCGTTCCAACAACAGCAATGAGGTGGCTTCAAGATCTACGATCTGGCGGCAAAGTTCGCTGCCGATCGAGCCGCCAGCTCCGGTCACAAGTACCGCCTTGCCGGAGACGCAGGCTCGCAGCAGCAAGGGCTCGGGGCTGGAGGGCTCCCTGCCGAGCAGATCCTCAATGGCGATGGCCTGGAGGTCCGTTACGATTCGCTGACCACTGGCTAACTGTGCCAGCGAAGGGATCGAGAGAACGGATAGACCCTGGTGTGTGAGCTGATCGACCAGCAACCTCTTGCGTTTGCGGGAGATGGAGGGAAGGGCCAGCAATACCTGACGAATCCCCTGGCGATGGATCAGGATCGGTAGGGAGCTGGGACTCTCAATACTCAACCTTTGTAGCGTGCGGCCATGGAGCAATGTGTCATCGTCGAGGAAGGCCACGATCCGGAAGCGTGGATCGTGGCGAAGGGCTTGGAGCAGTCCCAGGCCTGAGGAGCCGGCGCCGTAGATCAGGGTGGGGACCGCAGAGTTTTCCGGGCCTGCACTGAGTGCCTGCTGTCGCTCCAATTGCTTCACTAACAAATCGCGCAGTACGATCCTGCTGGCGATTGCGCTTCCGGTGAAGAGCAGCCAATAAAGGATCCAAAAGGATCGCGGCGGTTGGCTTCCTCCGATCAGGGTACTGATCAGCAGAAGAACCAGCACCATCACGGCGGTGCGTGGAATCAATCCATACAGCGAATGGCTGCCCGCATAGCGGGTGAGGCCGCGGTACCAGCCACTGAATAAGAGGACAGGTAAACCACTCAGCACCGCGAGGGGCAATAAATGGGCTGATTTCTGCAAGGTGCCCACCAAGGTGTCCGTGTCCTGAAGACGCAGAAAAAAAGCACCCAGGAAACAAACGACCATCAGTAAGCCGTCGAAGGCCAGCATGGCCAGTCGGCGCAGCAATACCTGACGCTGAATGGATCGGACCAAGCGGAGCTGATTCATCAGGAATTGACTGCGCGTCGTGGGACGCCGATGCCAACTTTGGTTGTCGCTTGCGGGGAATGAAGTTCGGGTTCTGTGGGGAGGTTGCGACGGTTGCCCAGTGGAAACGAGGGGGCACGCTCAGCGGCCAACCCCGAGGGAAGCTCGTGGTTCAGGGGGCGAGTGGATCTTGGGAGCATCGGCGCGTGGGGGGGGCTTGGGTGAACATCTTTTGGGCGGAGATCAAGCGCGCGGCGGTGAAGGGCTCCAATGAAGAGCAAGCCAGCTTCACGGTTCAGGGGCTTACCTGGCGGGTTGGCGGGTGCTGGGCCTGCATGGCAGGGTGAATCAAAAGAGAATCAAGATGATCGCAGCGGGAGGCATTCGAAGGGAATCCTGAAAAAAAGTTTCCATTGAGCTAAGTAGGGCGCCCCATCCCCCTAGTTTACCTTAATTTTCGTCTGCTCCTTGCCCGTGACGCTCGCTGGAGCGAAGGGTAGGGCCTCGCATCTCTCCAGGCGGGCCCCCAGGGCCAGCTCCAGCGCTGCCAGAGCCACAGTCGCTTCCGTGCCCAGAAGCCGCAGAGCCAAGGCCAGAGCTGCCGTGGCGCCGATGTAGAGCCTGGCCACGCGCCGGTGGCTCCAGCCGGCCTGGTGCAGCCGCTGGTAGAGATGCAGACGGTGCGCCTCAAAGATCCGTTGCCCTGCCCCCAGGCGCCGCAGCACGCAAAGCAGGGGGTCGGCCAACAGGGGAAGGCCCGTCAGGAGAAGTCCCACAGCCGCCGTAGACCCGGGCTGCTGGAGCACCAGTCCCGCGAAGACAGCCCCCAGCCAGGTGCTGCCCACGTCTCCCATGAACACCCGGGCCGGGCTCCAGTTCCACACCAGGAAGCCGACCAGCGAACCTGCCAGGGGCCCCAGGGATCCACCGCCGGGCAGGGTGGCCACCAGGCAGAAGATCACGGTTGCGCAACCTGCCACCAGGCCGTCGAGGCCGTCCATGAAATTGACGAAGTTGATCACGGCGGTGATCGCTACCAAGGCCAGGGGCCATGTCCAGGGGGGAAGCGGAGTCTCCGCCACCGCCAGCAGGGCCGTCGCCGTGAGCAACTGGGCTCCGTAGCGCAGGCCCGCCGGCAGGTTGAAGCGATCGTCCAGCAGCCCCACCAGCGCCAGGGGACAGCAGAGCAGGGGGATCAGGGCTTCCCTCCCCTGGCCCAGCAGGGCGGTCAGCAGGCTGCCGATCAGCACGAAGGCCACGCCTCCTCCCCGGGGCGTGGCCCGCTGGTGGGAGCTGCGGCTGTTGGGGTGGTCGAGCAGCCCTCGCCGCAGCAGGGGGAGCAGGGCGGCGACCAGCAACCCGCTCAGCACCGCGGCCACCAGGAAGGCGCCGATCATGGCGGGGGCCGAGGGCGGAAAGGGGGGCATGGCGGGCGTGGGCGGCGGCGTCAGTCGCCTTGGGGATGCTGGCCGAGGGCGAGCGGGGCCACGGGGAACGGTTGGGCCGGCTCACCGAGCAGCTGGTGGGCTGCCATGAAGTCCGCCAGGTCGGCCTGGGTGCGTTGCATCGCCTCAAAGGACTTCGGGGAGAGCAGCAGGAGCGGATGGGCGAGCCAGAGCAGCAGTCTCGGCGGCAGCGCCACGAATCGGCAGCGGCGTGCCCGATCGTCGGGGGGAGCCGCACGGCGAAGCCGCTCAAGCATCGCGGTGTAGCTGAGGCTTTCGTCCCCTCCGATCGCCAGAATGGCCGCCCCCTGGGCGTGCGGACCCTCCCGTTCCAGCCGGTCGCTCACCGCCAGGGCCACGGCGGCCAGCTGCCTGGCATGGATGGGCTGGCGCAACCCACTTTGGGCGGGAACGGGCAGAAGGGGAAGGCGTCGCATCAGTCCCAAAAGTCGGCTGAGGTTGCGGTCTCCATACCCTCCCGCTTCGCCGTAGATCAACGTGGGCGCCAGGATCCTGCAGGGAATCCCGAGCGTCGCGCAGCTTGCCAGCAGGCTCTCCTCCGACCGCCGAAGCCGTTGCACCAGATCCCGGTCGAAAGGGTTCGCCGCATACCGTTTGGTGAGGGACGAAGACGAGGAACAGGCCACCACCCCCCGCAGGTCCGTCAGGCGGTGCGGGTGCTGGCTCCGCAGCGTCTCCAGGAAGGGGGCCAGATGCCAGATCGGGGCGAAGCTGATCCACCGCTGCTTCCCCGGAGGGG
>JBIIND010000052.1:0-8457 GCA_044337665.1 Cyanobium sp. | reverse complement strand
TGCTGCGCAGCTCCAGGGCTTCCTGGCGATCCGTGAAGAGCACGGCGACCGAGAGGAGGGAGCCGACTAGCAGGGCGGCATAGCTCAGCATGATCACGCTCACATGCATCACCAGCCAGCTGGAACGCAGGGCCGGCACAAGCGGTGAGGCCTCCTGGAGGCGCTCCGGCAGGGCGAAGCTGGCGAAGGCCACGCACCCCAGTGCCATCGGGGTGGCCGCCGCGGCAACCAGGGGGTTGGGCCAGCTCCGTTCCACCAGCAACTGGGTGAGTGTGCATCCCCAGGCCAGAAAGCACAGCGATTCATAGAGATTGCTGATCGGGAAGTGCCCCGAATCCCACCAGCGCAGCACCAGCTGGGCGGTGAGGCAGAGATTGGCGGTGGCCACCAGGAAACGCACCAGGGTGCTGGCGCGGCCCTGAGTGCCCCCGCCACTGACGGCCCAGAAGCTCAGGGGAAGCACCAGCAGCAGGAGGGCAAAGGCCCCCAGGCCCAGGGCCATGACCGGATCGTTCACCAGGTGCGCGCAAAGCTGAATCAGTCTGCCGTGGCGCGGGCTCCTTCAGCGACTGGCCTGACGCAGCAGGTAAACGCCGCCCGCCAGACCCACGAGCACCGGCAGCCAGGCCGCCAGAAAGGGGGTGAGGGTGCCGGTGATCCCCAGGGAACTGAAGATGAACGACATCAGGTAGTACCCGAAGATGAGGCACACACTGATGCCGAATCCCTGGCTGCGGCTCGTGCGCGAATGGGGGCGTACGCCGAGGCTGCTGCCGATCAGGCCGAAGACGAGGCAGATCGCGGGGAAGGCGAATTTTTCCTGAATGCGAACGCGCAGCCGACGGGCTTCCTTGGCGTTGCCCGCCTGCCGCTGCAGACGTTCGGCGGTGCGGGCCTGTCCCACCGTCATCACGCTGGGGTCGGTGGGAAGCCTGGCCACCTCCAGCGGATCGCGGCTGAGGGGATAGTTGTAACGGTCAAATCGGGCCGAGGTTGTGGTGCCTGTTTTGTCATCCACATTGATGATGCGGCCGTTATGAAACTCCCACAGCGCCAGCTCCTCGTTCCATCGAGCACTCTCAGCGGTCAACATCTGCCGCTGGCCGAGGCGGGAGAAATCAAGCAATGTAACATCTTCCATCTCACCACGAAGGAAGTGGCGGGCGTAGAAGATATGGGTGAGCATTTTCACTTTCTCCCCCCCCTCCTGGGCAATACGGCCGAAACGGGAGTACATGATGTTGCTGCCCTTCTCGGTGGAGATCGCCTTGCCGAGGGCTTGCTCCAGGCTGTTCGTGGCCTCCAGGTTGGCCCGGGGCACGATCAGGTCGTTGAACACGAAGGTGAGCAGGCTCATGCAGAGGGCCAGGGCCAGGGCCGGCAGCACCATGCGGCGGGTGCTCACGCCGACGCTGCGCAGGGCCGTGAGCTCGCTGCTGCCCGAGAGGCGGCTGAAGGCAAGCAGGGTGGCCATCAATGTGGCCATCGGAAAGGAGAGCACCAGAAAGCCGGGTAGACGGAGCAGGAGCACCTGCATCGCCGCCGTCAAGGGCAGGCCGGACTCCGCCACCCGCCGCACCAGCTCGAACACCACCCCCACGGAGAGGGTGACGGCGGTGAAGGCGGCGATGCCGAACAGAAGCGGGCCGATCAGTTCGTTCAACAGCCAGCGATCGAGCAGGGGCAGCCGCTGCCAACGGGGCCGCAGCCGTTCCGCCAGGCCCTCCACAAGTCGGGTCGGAACCGAGTACGTCGACTTCAGCCGCCTGGAAAGCGAAAGGCTCGGTGGACTCACACCCCTCACAGCTGGAAGGCCTCCCCGAGGTAGTGGCGACGCACCAGCGGATCATGGGCCATCGCCTTCGAGGTGCCCGCCGCCAGGATGCGTCCATCCGTGAGGATGTAGGCCCGATCGGTGATCGCCAGGGTCTCCCGCACGTTGTGATCGGTGATCAGAACCCCCATGCCGCGCAGGCGCAGCGCATCGATCAGCTGCTGCAGGTCGGCCACGGCCATCGGATCGACGCCGGCGAAGGGCTCATCCAGCAGCAGATAGCGGGGACCGTGGTCGCCCACCGCCAGCGCCCGCGCCACCTCGCAGCGCCGTCGTTCCCCCCCCGAGAGCTGGTAGCCGCGGCGGTGCTGAAACGCACCGAGATGGAACTCCCCGATCAGCTCCTCCAGCCGTTCCCCGTGGCGCTCGGGTGCGGAGCCACTTTCCTGCAACGCCAGCCGCAGATTCTCGCGAACCGTGAGGCTGCGGAACACACTCGCCTCCTGGGGGAGGTAGCCAATCCCCAGGCGAGCGCGCAGGGGCATCGACAGATCCGCCACGCTTCCGCCATCGAGGAGCACATCCCCCTGGTCGGGACGCAGCAGGCCGGTGACGAGGTTGAAGGTGGTGGTCTTTCCGGCGCCATTGGGTCCGAGCAGGCCCACGACCTCGCCGGGATGGAGAACCAGGCTCACGTCATGGACCAGGGGCCGTCCCCCGAGGGTGATGGCGACCCGATCGAGGGTCAGGCTCATGGCAACCGCGGCGGGGGCGCCTGAACGCTCTGCTGACGGAGTTTCAGCCGGCTCGTGACCTGGCGGCCGGCCTGCGGTTCCGCCACGATCCGCTCGCTGTCGAGGCGATAGGTGATCTTCTCGGCCCGGATGCGTTGCCCTTCGCCATCCACCACATCCACGTCGCCCACAAGCACAAGCTTGCCTTCCTTGGAGTAGTACTGGGCCTGACGGGCGGTGGCCACCATCCCCTTGGCGGGGTAGGTGATGCGCACGTTCCCCGTGGCGGTGACGATGCCGGTGACGTTGTCCGCCTGCTGGCTGTCGGACTCGATGGTCACCATGCCGTTATCCGCAACCGCCGGAGCGGCGGGGGCAGGCTGTTGGGCGGGGCGGCCCGGGGCGGCGGGGGCTTGGGGGGGGGCGGCACTCGCCCGGGGAAGGCGCGGCAACAGATTGGCCGCCAGGAGCAAGGTGCCCACCAGCGCGGTCGCCATCAAGGTCAGGGGGTGCTGGCGAGCCAAGGGAGGCAAGGCCGGAGCTCGTTGGAGGGGGAGGGGCCCAATTTACCGATCATCGGATCCGGCACTGCCCAGGTGGGGAAGCGGGAGCCCCACCAGGGATGCCTCCGCCTGCAAGGCACGCAGGCGCTCGCCGGCGCTGCGACGCACCGGATCCAGGCAGAGCCCGAGCGCGATGGCCCCGCAGCTCTGCAGCCGCCCCAACCCTTCCCCCATCAGCACGGTGGCGCCGCGGCGGTTGCCCCGCTCGTGGTGGAGTTCGGCCACCGCGATCTGGAGCAGGCCCTGCAGCACCGGCCGCATCGGTCCCTGGGTCTCGTGCCAGAGCTCCTCAAAGCCGTCGTGACAGGCGTACCAATCGCCAGCATTGAACAGGCGAACCGCAGCATGGAAGCGGGGATCCGCCATCAGCACGGCCTCTTCATCGGCCGACGCGCCTGAAGGGATTCGGGCGGGGGGGGCGTCGCTCACCGCTTGGCGGGCTTGCGGGAGGGGAGCTTGCGCAGGCGGATCGACTCGGGGGTGACCTCGAGCATCTCGTCGGGACCGATGTACTCGAGCGCCCGCTCCAGGGTCATCTGCAGGGGCGCCTGCAGGGTGTCGAGTTCCTCAGCGCCGGCGGAGCGCATGTTGGTGAGCTGCTTGGTCTTGCAGACGTTGATCTCCAGATCCTGGGGACGGTTGTTCTCCCCCACAATCATGCCCTTGTACACCCTGGTACCGGGGGTGATGAAGAACTGGCCGCGATCCTCGGCGTTCTTGAGCGAATAGAAGGTGGCGGTGCCCTCTTCGAAGGCGATCAATACGCCGTTGCGGCGGGTGTCGAAGTCCCCCTGCATCGGGCGGTAGTCGAGGAAGGAGTGGCTCATGATCCCCTCGCCACGGGTGGCGCGGATGAATTCGCCGCGGAAGCCGATCAGCCCCCGGGAAGGAACCAGGAATTCCAGTTGGGTGCGGCCGTCATTGCTCGTCTCCATGTTCTGCATCTCAGCCTTGCGGATGCCGAGCTTTTCGATGCAGGCTCCCACCGCCTCCTCCGGCACATCCAGCACCAGGGTTTCAAACGGCTCGGATGGGGTGCCGTCAATGGTGCGGAAGATCACCTGGGGCTGGCTCACCTGAAACTCATACCCCTCGCGGCGCATGGTCTCGATCAGGATGCCCAGGTGCAGTTCGCCCCGCCCGCTCACGGACCAGCGGTCGGGGGAATCGGTGTCCTCGACCCGCAGGGCCACGTTGGTGAGCAGCTCCTTCTGCAGGCGGTCGCGCAGCTGGCGACTGGTGACGAACTTGCCCTCCTTGCCGGCGAAGGGGGAATCGTTGACGACGAAGGTCATCTGCAGGGTGGGTTCATCCACCTTGATCAGGGGGAGGGCCTCCGGGTTATCGGGGCAGGCGATGGTTTCGCCGATGTTCACTTCGTCGAAGCCGGCAACGGCCACCAGGTCGCCGGCGCTGGCCTCGGCGATCTCCACCCGCTGCAGGCCCTGGAAGCCCAGCAGCTTGCTGATGCGGCCCCGCTTGACGCTGCCGTCATCGCGCAGCAGGGCCACCGGTTGGTTGGCGCGGATCATGCCGTTGTGGATCCGACCGATCATGATTCGGCCCAGGAAATCGCTGTAATCGAGGGTGGTCACCTGCATCTGCAGGGGCTTGGCGGCATCGCCCACCGGCGGTGGCACGTGGCGCAGGATCGCGTCGAACAGGGGCCGCATCGTTTCGCTCTCTGTGGCCATGTCGGGCTTGGCATAGCCGCCCATGCCGCTGCCGAAGAGGTATGGAAAATCGCACTGGTCGTCATCGGCGCCGAGCTCGAGGAAGAGGTCGAGCACCTTGTCCACGGCCTGCTCGGGATCGACGCGGGCGCGGTCGATCTTGTTGACAAAAACGATCGGACGCAGACCCTTCTCCAGGGCTTTCTTCAGCACAAAGCGGGTCTGTGGCATCGGACCCTCATTGGCATCCACGATGAGCAGACAACCATCCACCATGCCCAGCACCCGTTCCACCTCGCCGCCGAAGTCGGCGTGGCCGGGGGTATCGACGATGTTGATGCGGATGCCTTCGTAGTCGACCGCGGTGTTCTTGGAGAGGATCGTGATCCCCCGTTCGCGCTCCAGATCGTTGGAATCGAGCACGCAGGTGGGCACCGCCTCGTTGTCGCGGAAGATCCCCGACTGGGCGAGCAACGCGTCGACCAGGGTGGTCTTGCCGTGGTCGACGTGGGCGATGATCGCGATATTGCGGATCTTGACGCCTTTGTGGTCGCCGCTCATGAGGTCGGGGTCCTGCGGATGGGGTTGGTCGGGGAGTGCCGGAAGAAAGCGGCCGCGGAGCGGACGATTCTGAAGCGATTCTTGACTGTAGACGCCCACCTCCCAATCCCGGACCGCCACGGACGGATCCGTGGGGCGATTGCCCCTGGCTCAGCGGTTCGCCAGCCGCTGGGCCGGCTCGAACAGCCTCAACGCTTCGGTGGATCCCTCGTAGCGCCAGTGCCAGGGCTCGTAGTTCACCCCCTGACGGTTGGCGCGGGGAAAGGAGAGGGCGAAGTGAAAGCGGTTGGCATTGGCCCTCAGCCAGCCGAAGGCCGGAGTCTGCTCAAAACTCCCGGAAAGGTTGGTGGCGGGCAGGCGGCCATCGCCCAGATCCACCGCGTAGCCGGTGCTGTGCTCCGAGAACCCCGGTGGAGCGCTGACCCTGGCCCGGGTGCGGGCGTCCTGGTTGCGGTCGGCCTTTACCTCAAAGAAGAGGTGCTTCTGCAATTCAAGGCTTCGGAAGGCGCTCAGCACGCGCAGATCCACGCCATCGGCGGCGGCGGCCCGCTGCATCGCCAGCAGGGCGCGGGCGGCCTCGCTGTGCAGCGCCAGGCCGGGGGCGATGGTCGTCAGGGTGGCGGCGGGCGCCTCGGGGTAGGGGAAATGGCCGAGCAGGCGACCGTCGGCCGCTGGTCGATCGGAAAAGCCCACCACCGGCGAGAAAGCAGGGCGGGGGCGCCACGGCGAGAGGAGGAGGATCGCCAGCCCCAGGGCGGAGGCACAACCCGCCCCCAGGAGGAGCCAGCCGAAGCCCCGCCATGGGCTGGAGGGGGGGGGCGCCGTGCCGTGGCGGCGCAGGGCCACGGGGATGTCGTCCCCCCGCAGGGCGTCGACGCCATGCCTTGACGATCGATCGACCCGGCCAGCTCGGTTGGATCGTTCGCTGCGGCCGGAGCGACCGGAACGGGAGGCCCTCTGGGACACCGGGGATGGGGAGCGCTCAGACGTGGGGAGCGGAGCCGATGCTACGGGGGCCCGCCAGCGAGGCCGGGGGAGAACCCCACAATGTGTTGGGCCGGCCAACGGTGGGCTGGTTCACAGTGTTAGCTTCCAGCCAAGATCCCTTGCCAGGAGCGCGTTTCAAGATGTTGCGAGTCGCGGTGGTGGGCGGTGGGCCGAGCGGTTCCTGTGCTGCGGAAGTGCTGGCGAGGGCGGGTATCGAAACCTGGCTGTTCGAGCGCAAGCTCGACAACGCCAAACCCTGTGGTGGCGCGATTCCGCTCTGCATGGTCAGCGAGTTCGACCTGCCCGCCCACATCATCGATCGCAAGGTCCGCAACATGCGGATGATCTCCCCCTCCAACCGGGAGGTGGACATCCACCTTGACGACCAGGACGAATACATCGGCATGTGCCGCCGCGAAGTTCTCGATTCCTTCCTGCGCGATCGGGCCGCCAGCCTCGGCGCCCACCTCGTCAACGGCCTGGTGCAGAAGATCGATACCGGTGCGAACCGGCAGGGGCCCTACACCCTCCACTACGCCGATTACAGCAGCGGCGAAGCCACCGGCGAACAGAAAACCCTCACGGTGGATCTGATCATCGGTGCCGACGGCGCCAATAGCCGCGTCGCCAAGGCGATGGATGCCGGCGACTACAACGTGGCGATCGCCTTCCAGGAGCGCATCCGCCTGCCGAAGGAGGAGATGGCCTACTACGAGGATCTGGCCGAGATGTACGTGGGCACCGATGTGTCGCCCGATTTCTACGCCTGGGTCTTCCCCAAGTACGACCATGTGGCGGTGGGCACCGGCACGATGCAGAAAAATCAGGCGTTGATCAAGTCGCTGCAGCAGGGCATCCGGGAGCGCGCCGCCAAGCGCCTGGTGAACGGCGAGGTGATCAAGGTGGAGGCGCACCCGATCCCCGAACATCCCCGCCCCCGTCGGGTGGTGGGCCGCATGGCCCTGGTGGGGGACGCGGCGGGGTATGTCACCAAGAGCTCTGGCGAAGGCATCTATTTCGCCGCCAAGAGCGGGCGGATGTGCGCCGAAGAAGTGGTGGCGGCCAGCGCCAATGGCAGCCGGATCCCCACCGAGAAGGACCTCAAGGTTTACCTCAAGAAATGGGACCGTAAATACGGTGCCACCTATAAGGTGCTGGAAATCCTGCAGAACATCTTCTACAGCAATGATGCCGCCCGCGAGGCGTTCGTCGAGATGTGCGACGACAAGGACGTGCAGCGTCTGACCTTTGACAGCTACCTCTACAAACGGGTGGTGGCGATGAATCCCTGGCAGCAGCTCAAGCTCACCGCCAAGACGCTGGGCTCCGTGTTGCGTGGCCAGGCGCTGGCCCCGTTGCGATACCGACCCGTGGCCAGTGCCGTGCGCAGTGAGGAGGAAACCCAACGCATGCTGGCGGTGCAGACCATCAAGGGGGGCATCCGCATGCCGGTGACGGAGAGCAAGGAAGAGCGGCAACCGGCGCTGGCCACGCGCCCCTAAGGATTGCGGCCCTGGCACCAGCCCACCCCTTCTCCTCCTCAGCCTGGGGGGGAAGGGGCCTTCAATCTGGAGGCCAGGGCCATGGAGAGCCTCCTCAGCGCCGCCGACATCCCGCCGCTGGGGATGGCGACACTGATCAGGGTGGGGCTCGCCATCTCGTCGTCCCGCCAGCGGCCCAGGCAGCTCCAGAGCGCCCCTTCGTTCTCCACCCGCTCCGCGGTGGGGAAGCCCATTGCCAGGGCCAGCTGCCGATGGTCCACCGGCTGCACGTCGTTGAACGGCCCGTCGAGGATGGGGCGCTCGGTGCCATAGCCGCCGTTGTCGAGCACGATCACCAGGGCGGGGATGGCATAGCGGGCTAGGGTCGCCAGTTCGTTGGCGCACATCAGCAGGGCGCCGTCGCCGAGGAGCACCACGGGCGGGCGCTGGGGGCAGGCGCCCCAGGCCCCCACGGCGGCGGGCAGGGCGAAGCCGAGGGAGGCCCAGAAGCTGCTGGCGAGGAACTGGCTGTCTTGTTGGAGGCGCAGATCGGCGGCAGCGAAGAGGGCATCGCCGGGATCCGCCAGCACGGTGGCCTCGGCGGGCAGGGCGGCTTCGATCGCGGCCATCAACCGTTCCACCCCCACCGGTGCCTCGGGCGCTGGCTCGAAAGCGGGAGTCGGG
>JBIIND010000200.1:0-4165 GCA_044337665.1 Cyanobium sp. | reverse complement strand
AGAACCGCCGTGCCCTATGCTCGCCCCAGCGTCGCCACGTCCCTGTGCGCGGCGAGCGGGCGATTAGCACAGCGGTAGCGCACTTCCTTCACACGGAAGGGGTCACTGGTTCGAATCCAGTATCGCCCATACCCCACTCTTCCTGGTCGTTCACATACCAAGGGAACGGCAGCTCTTTCCCATAAAGTCTGCCGGCCAGATCGGTGGTCCAGCCCTCAATACGCTCCATACGAGGGTAGACGCCCCGAACCATCCTCGCCATACTTGGCCCAGCTGGATGCACCCCATTCCGGTTCCCAATTCCCCGGCTTTTTCGCATCGTGGCTGAGAGCGAACCTCCCCACCCCCCCACCAACCCAGGGGGCCTGGAGCCCATCTCCGAGCTCATCGACCTCGGCCAACGCCTGCGGCGGGCCCGGGAGGGCCGGGGCATCGGTGTGGCGGAACTGGCCGACCGCCTGCACCTGGCCCCCGAGCAACTCGCCGCCCTGGAGAACGGGGACCGCAACCACCTGCACGAACCGGTGTTCGTGATCGCCCAGGCCAAGCGGGTCGCCCAGGCCCTGGGGGTGGACGTCAGTCAGCAGGTGGAGAGCCTGCGCCACAGCCGGCTGATGCAGCCCCTGCCACCGCAGTTCTCTGCCGCGAGTTCGGCGGCGCCTTCCCCGCCGGGCAACGGCCGGGCCACCGCCCCTGCGGAGTTCCCCACCCGCTCCCCCCGCTGGCCCCTGGTGGCCGCCAGTACAGCGTTGACGCTGCTGCTGGGGCTGGTGGCGGCCCGGGCCTTCCGCCTCTGGGGGCAGCCCCGCCCCGCCCCGCCGCCCACCGGCGCGATCCCGCCGCTCGCCAAGGGCGAGATCGCCCAGGCCGGCGTGCTGCTGCTGCGCAGCGATGAGCCGAGCTGGGTGGAGGTGCGCAATGGCAGCGGTCAGGTGCTCTTCAGCGGCATCCTGGAGAAGGAGGCCCGCTTCCGCCTCGGGGAAGGCCTGCGGGTGTTGGCCGGACGGCCCGACCTGGTCACGGCGACCATCGGCGCCGAGCCACCACGACGTCTGGGCACCATCAGCGAGGTGGACTGGCAGGAATTCGCGGCAACCCCGCCGGCTCCTGAGCCCACCCCGGCACCCTGAGGGTCAGGCCGGTCAAGTCCAGCACCACCTCGGCACAGGCCCCCAGACTCCAGCGCTCCAGCGTCAGGTCCACCGGCGCCTCCCCCATGGCCGGTTCGGCGGCCATGAGGTTGATCACCACACCGGTGGGGCGGCTGGGGGGACCTTCGGCGCCCACCTTCAGGCCGGCGATCAGGGGGGCCGGACGGCGGTCCAGGGCGGCGGCCAGGCGCAGCAGCAGGGCCATCGCCTGCACGGTGCGGCGCTGCTCCCGACCCTCAATCAGCTGCCAGGATTCGTGCCGCTTTTTGGGCAGGCTGCGGCGGTGATACCGGGCGATGGCCGCCACCATCAGGTGTTCGATCTGGGAATGGCCGAGCAGATCGCCATGGCGGATCAGGTACCAGGTGTGTTTGTGGTACGCGGCGATGTTGATGTGCTTGCCGCAGGCGTGCAGGCGGGCGGCGGCCCAGAGCAGGCGCCTCCCCTCCCCAGCGTCGTTGTGGAGCAGTCCATGGCTTTGGTCGTAGAGGCTCAGGGCATGGCCAGCCACCCGTTCGGAGCGCTCCGGATCGACGCCGTAGTTCTGCGCCAGGTGGAGCACGGCCCGCTCGCGGATTGAGCTCTGGTAGGCGAAGCGATCGCCGAGCAGGTCGTTGCGGACCATCCAGTCGACGATCAACCCCTCCCGCAGGGCCCGGTCGCAGACCACCAGGTCGTCGGCCTTCAGCATGGCCATCGCCGTCTGCAGGATCATGGCGCCGGGCACGATTATCTCGGCGCGGCGGTCGTTGATCGCCGGCAGGGCGCGGCGCTGCTCCAGGGTCATGGTCTGCAGCCGTCCCACCAGGGCATCGAGCCGCTCGCGGCGGATCCGATACCCCTGCAGCTTCAGGGGCGGCCGGGGATCCTCCGAGGCCGCCAGGGCCGCCAGGGTGAGGGCCGTGCCGCTGGTGGCCACCAGCGGTGGCCTCTCCCCGGGCCTCAGCGCCCGCCGCACCTCCGCCACGGCAGGATCCAGGGCACCACGGATGTAGGCCTCCAGGAAGCTGCGGGTGGAGGGGGAGAGAGGGTCCCCATGGCAGAACTCCCGCTGCAGACGCACCGCGCCGATGCGGGTGCTGGTGAAGGCGCGGCCGTCGCCTCCGTCGGCCAGGATCAGCTCGGTCGAGCCGCCGCCGATGTCGAGGATGGTGTGGGCCGTCTCCCCGAGGGGCATGGCCGAAAGCACCCCCAGATAGATGAGCCGGGCCTCCTCCGGACCGCTGATCAGATCCACCTCCAGCCCGAGGCGCTCCTGCAGGGTGAGCAGAAACTCACGCCCGTTGGGAGCCTCCCGGGCGGCGCTGGTGGCCCCGGTGACGATCTGCTCCACCCCATGACTGTCCGCCAGGTCGCGGAAGTGGCGAAGAGCCTGGAAGCCGCGCTCCAGGGCCTCGGGCGTGATCGCTCCGGTCTCCGGATCCCGATCGCCCAGACGGGTGGTGGATTTCTCGGCCAGCAGCACGCGGAAGCTGTGCAGCGCTGGATCGATCGCCGCGATCAGAAGGTGACTGGAGTTGGTGCCGATGTCGATCGCCGCCACCCGTCGCTCTCCCGCGGCGGCCCCGGCCTGGAGTTCGCGATCTGCGGAGCTCTGGGCCATCGGATCCGCTCCTGCCGGCGGGCCACACTCTGCCATCGCCCGCGTCGGGGCAGGCCTAGGGTTCCGTCGCCGTGGCGCGGACCCTGGGTGTGAGCACGATCGTCGATCTGCTGCGCCTGATCCGCTGGCATAAACCCAGCGGTCGCCTGATCCTGCTGATCCCGGCGGGTTGGGCTCTCTGGCTCAATCCGGGGGCACCGCCGGCCCCTGGCCTGGTGGCGCTGACGCTGGTGGGAGGTCTGGCCGTGAGCGCCGCCGGCTGCGTCGCCAACGACCTCTGGGATCGCCGCATCGATCCCCTCGTGGAGCGCACCCGCGACCGCCCGCTGGCGGCGGGGCGGGTGAGCGTGCCCGCGGCGGTGCTCCTTCTGGTGGTCTGCCTGCTGGCGGCCCTGGGTACGGTGTTGCTCCTGCCCCATCGCGAACTGGTGCTGGCCCTGGCGCTGGCCGCCCTGCCCCCGGTGCTGCTCTACGCCTCCGCCAAGCGCTGGTTCGCGCTCCCCCAGCTGGTGCTGGCCCTCTGTTGGGGGTTCGCCGTGCTGATTCCCTGGGCGGCCGGCACGGGAAGCCTGGCGGGGGGTTGGCCGCTGCGGCTCACCTGGCTGGCGACCGTGGTCTGGACCTTCGGCTTCGACACGGTGTACGCGATGAGCGACCGGGAGGACGACCGGACCCTCGGCGTGCGCAGCAGCGCCCTCACCCTGGGACGGCGGGCCCCGGCCGTGGTGGGCGCCTGCTACGCCCTCACCTGCCTCGCCCTGGCCGGCGCGGCCCAGCTCCGGGGAATCGCCGCACCGACGTTCTGGATGCCCTGGCTGGTGGCCAGCGCCGGCATGCTGCGCGAGGCCGGCCTGCTGCACCGGCCGGATCTGCCAAGGGCGGCCTATGGGCGCCATTTCGGCCGCCAGGTCTGGCTGGGCGGCCTGCTGCTCCTGGCGACGATCCTGCCCCAACGGCCCTGAGCGCCATGCCCCCGTCCCTGCCCCTGCCGCCGCCGCTTCGCATCGGGGACCGGGTGCGCCTGGTGGCCGCCAGCTCAGCCCTGGAGGAAAGCGGCAGGCTCGCCGCGGGGCTGGCGGTGCTGGCGGACTGGGGCCTGGCGGTGGAGGAGCCGCCGCTGGCGCTGCTGGAGCGACGCTGGGGGTATCTGGCCGGCCGCGATCACGAGCGGGCCGCCGATCTCCGCCCCGGCCCCCGCGCCGGTTCGGCGACCGCCGACCCACCGGCCCTGTGGGCCTGCGTGCGGGGCGGCTGGGGCTCGGCCCGGCTGCTGGAGGCGCCACTGCCCCAGCCACCGGGCTGGCTGCTGGGCTTCTCGGATGTCACCTCCCTGCTGTTCGAGCGGGTGCGCCAGGGGCTGGGGGGTGGCATCCACGGGCCGATGCTCACCACCCTGGCCGCCGAGCCGGAC
>JBIIND010000189.1:0-4352 GCA_044337665.1 Cyanobium sp. | reverse complement strand
AGTCGGGAGCGTCTGCGGGCCCTGCTGTTCGGGGCGGCGCTCGAGGATCTGCGGGGAACGGGATGGGGACCTGGGGTGGCGGAGGGGAGGCTGCTGGTGGCCAATCTCACCGTGGCCACCCACCTGCTTGGCACTCCCCACCTGCCGGACCTGCGGGGGGCGATCCTGATCCTTGAGGACGTGGGGGAGGCTCCCTACCGGCTGGAGCGGATGCTGACCCAGTGGCGGTTGAGCGGTGCCCTGCGGCAGCTGGCGGGCATCGGCTTCGGCAGCTTTACGGGCTGTGACGAGGCCGACAGCCGCGCCGCGCAACCTCCGGAGAGGCGCTTCCGCGTGGAGGAGGTGCTGCGGGAGCGCACCCACGATCTGGGCCTGCCCGTGGTGGCCGATCTGCCGGTGGGGCACGCCCCCGGCAACGCCGCCCTGCCGCTGGGTCGGCCGGCGCGCCTGGACGCTGACCGCGGCAGGCTGAGCCTGCTCTGAAATGGCGGCGAAGAGAACAGCGAACGCCGCCCGCAGCCCTGGGGGCGGATGTACCCCATGCGCCGATGCTGCGGGGCGGTGCTAGACCGAAGCCAAGGGAAGAAAACCCAACGCAGCGGGAGGAACCTCAAGCCTCAGGGCAGGCCCATGGAAGTCTGAAAACACCCGGAGATAAGCCCACCTTTTCCTGCCTCTCCTCCCCATCCCCAGCTCTGCGGGCCCACCGAGCCGCAGGCCCTACCCCCCATTTCGGCGGCAAGGCGCCGCCCGCCGACCATGACCCCATCTAGATTATTGGTGTTGCTGCTTCGCTCCCGGAAGCGCAGCCAGCGCGGCTTCGGTCTGTTGCTCGCGCTGCTGGCTGCCCTGGTCACGATGCTCAGCGCGGTCAGCCTGCTGATCCGCGGCCAGAACAGCCTGCTTGGGGATGCCCAGCAGAGCCAGGCGCGGATGGCTCGCGAAGCGGCGGAGGCCGGGCTGAGCACGCTGATCGGGGAGCTGAACCGCCCAGGCAACCGCCGTCTGCTGGTGGCCACGGTGCCATTCACCGCCTGGAAAGCCAGTGCCGAATCAAGCGATACCGTGACCAAAGATAATGTCACCAACCCCTGTCTCTATTCAGATAAAACAACAAATCCTGAATCCCATAAGCGCCTGGATCCCAGCGCCAGCCTCCTCGAGATGGCCAACGCAAACGAAGGCGCTGTCACCCCCCTGTCGAACAAATCGCGCTTCCGGCGTCGCTTCATCCTGCAGCGCGTTCGTCTCAGCGACAATGATCGCACACGCTGGTATGAGAGCACGCGCAATGCGCAACCAACGCAGTCAACGCCACCATTCAATGCTTCACAAATCAATTTCAACAATGCCAGCAATACCGGCCATATTGAACTGGCGGTGGAGGGACAACTATTGCCGGCAGATGCCAAGAACAACCAAGTGATAGCCACCGCAACAGTGACGCGTGAGTATCCTGTGATCCCGAAGTGTTGCCAGCAATCTCCTGGGGGTCCAGGGCAGATGTTCGGCAATGATTTTCGTTGGTGCACCACAAGTCCACCCTTCGTCGTCGGCCTGGGCAATGACGAAACCGATGCAAACGGAGGCGTGCACGTGCTCGATGGTGCGAAGGCGGAACTGCGCCTGCGCACGGACCCGAACGAACCCTCCCCTGAAATTCTCTGCTACATGCCCAGCAGCAGGAAACAAGCCTGCGTGGGGGACAGCAGCATCACCGATGCCGGCAAAAACAAAACCGTACCCGTCCGAACGGATAGTCTGCGATTCCCGCCGCTGCCGGGGCTTGACAAGGACGGGAAACCCTGCGTGAGTGGCACCAGCGGCTGCGACCATAAATTCCAGAGCAAGGACGCCTACTCGATCGAGGTATTCGACCAAGACAATGGCGCCTCAACAAACAAGAATGACAATCAATATGCCAGGGATTATCTACGGGTGCACCCCAACGGCGACTATGTTGAAATCTGCAATAAGAAGTATACGGCCGATCCTGCAAGCCCCTACTACGCCAAGCCGGCATCACCAGGCGCCGAGGCAACCCTGGACACCACACCAGATATTGTTGACGGAAGCTGCGAAAATCTGAGCCAGTATTGCGCCAGGCTTGTGCGCAACGGCCTGGCCACATATCATTGCCGAATTCGCAATATATTTGTCAACGACTTTGGAGCTTCCAATGACGCGAATGTACGCCAGAACAACACCCTATTCATCGACACATCCTTTGGGCCGATCTATCTGTACATCTATGATCAATGGGCAAAAAAACGCCCTGAGCTTATGGGCGACCCAAAGGATCCCGTCCTAATGCGAATGAAGCAGTTTGGCTACCAGTTCGACAAACCCGTCTCCGAGTATGCCCCCATCTACACAGTGGGCGGCTACAACGATGGCCAGATCCAGCACGTGCACTGCAACAAGTCCGAGTTTGAATCCGTCAACTTCGCCTGCACCAGAACGGATTTAGCTGCCGTTGAAATGGCCCGCGCCGAAATTATTTCAGACATCGCCAATACAGGGATAACGAGTCCTGAAGACAACAGCCAGGACTATGCGGCCCTGATCGGCGACGATGGCTTTGTGCGCGACTTATTCTTCTGGATGCCCAAAGCCAGCTTCCACCTCGCCGGGGATCCCACCACCATGGATGCCGGGGGTGATCTGGCCCAAGGCAAACCGCAGCTCTCGGCGGGAATGTGGGTGAACACATTCCGCTTTGTCCGCCAAAGCAGCGAACTGTATTTGCCTTCGCGCAAGGATAAATTCTTCCCCTTTCTCCTGTCCACCAATGATCGTCTGGCCGCCCCGATCCATGACTGGATAGCCCGCAGCGCCTCGGTGACCTCCCTGTTTCGATGATGGCCGTGCTTCGTGAGGTGCCCCTCTCCCCCAGCCGCCGGGCCGGTCCCACCCTGGTTGGCCGGGCACGGCGGCGGCGCCCGCCTCAGGCCGGCTTCACCCTGGTGGAACTGGTGGTGGCGGTTCTGGTCCTCACCACCGGTTTTGCGATGGCGGCCCTGACCAACTCGACCACGCTGCGCACCATGATTCGCGATCTGATCCTGTCTGACCAGGAAAGCCTCATCGATGAGGACCTCGCCCAGATCCGTCAGATGGCCGAGGCCTACACCTGGTGCAGCGGCCAGGGAAGCCTCACCGCCAGCGGGCCCACCTGCGCCTCCAGCACCCCCCTGGCGAAAAACTATTATTTTCCCCACAATCCCCCCGGGCCAGATGATGACTATATTGCGCCGCCAGATACGACTGCCATGCAAAATTTCGCGGCCGCATGCGACAACAACACCCTCACGCTGAATCTCATCACCGCGATCAACAGCATCGGTGTCACCCCCACCCAGGCTGCGACCCCCGATCTGACGTTGCCCTCATCCAATACGGGTTCCCAGGAGGAGGTTGCCATTCGCCGCACCGCGGCCCTCGCCAATCCAGATGCTGCCAGCCAGTTTGGCGTCGGCCTTCAACCGCACGTGATCAGGATCAGCTACCGCAAGATGAGGGGCAGCACGATGGAGCCGGTCGAGAGGGATGTGGACATTCTTCCCCCCGTCGCCGCCTGGTGTCCATGAGCCATTCGCCCTTACCCCCGCGGCGGCGCAGCGCTCCCCTCCCGCCGCTTCCCAGGCCGGGGGGCTTCATCCTGCTCGACTGGCTGCTGGCGGCCATTCTCCTGGCGCTGCTCACCATCGGCGTCCTGCGCATCACGTCAAGGGAACTGGAGAGGGAAGAGGTCAATACCGTCGCCCTCCGGCTCAGCGCCTGGCTGCAGCTGAGCCAGACCGCCGCGACGCAGTTGCCCATGGCCGGCTCGGCGAACAGTGCCGGCTGCCAGGTCACGCTGACGGCCGCTCCGAAGGGTGCCGCCCCCGGGGATGGGATCGCCAGCGTCCAGCCGATGCAGGCTCCGCAACGGGCGGCATTGTGCAATCCCGAGCCCCAATTCCTTCTGCCTGCCAGCCGCCATGCCGCTCCGGGAACCACGGAACAGCCGCAGGTGAGCATCACCCTTCTGGGCAACGCGAACGGAACGCTCACCTTCACCTTCACCCCCCGCGGCACGGTCACCACCACCCAAACGGTGGACATCGTGATCCGCCACCTCGGCCAGAGCCAGGCCGCCCGCTGCGTGCGCATCAACGCCATCACCGGACGGATCGAACTGGGAAGCGACAACAGCGGCACTGCGGTGGGTTGTGGCGAAGAGAGCTTCACCGACCTGATCTGACCCGCTTGCAGAGCCACGATGCGCCCTCCCCATCCCACTGACCCGCCGCCCCGTCTCTCCCCGGGTGGACCCAGCCGGGGCGTGACCCTGCTGGAACTGCTCCTGT
>JBIIND010000051.1:0-8591 GCA_044337665.1 Cyanobium sp. | reverse complement strand
GCTCGGAACGCAGCCAGAGGCGGTCGCTGGGAACAGCGGCGGGATCGGCGGCGGGGGGAGGCGTGGAGGTCAAGTCCAGGGGCGGGGTGTGGCGGGATGGCGCGGGCGCCGGGGGCGGGCCGCCAGCCCAGTCGGCCCATTGTGACTCACCCGACCCGTTCAGGCCGCCGGCGGCAAACCGACCACCTGGGTGTGGGCGCCGCGGGCCTGGGTGACGCCGATCGTGCGGGTCGCCGCGGCGATCATCGGCCGCCGGTGGCTCACCACCACGAACTGGGCCGCGTCGGCCTGGCGGGCGATCAGGGCCGCCAGCCGCTCCACGTTGACGCCATCAAGGAAGCTATCCACCTCATCGAGGGCATAGAAGGGGGAGGGGCGGAACCGTTGCAGGGCGAAGAGGAAGCTCAGCGCCGTCAGCGACTTCTCCCCCCCCGACATGGCCGCCAGGCGCCGCACCGCCTTGCCCTTGGGGTGGGCCACCAGGGTGAGCCCCCCCTCGAGGGGCTGCTCGGGATTTTCCAGCTGCAGATAGCCCTCCCCATCGGAAAGGCCGGCGAAGATTTCGCGGAAGTGTTCGTCCACGGCCCGGAAGGCCTCCAGGAACGCCTCCTGGCGGAGGGTGGCCACGGTCTCGATCCGCAGCAGCAATTCCTCGCGCTCCTTGCTGAGCACCTCCAGCCGCTCCTCCAGCTCCGCAATCCGCTGCTCCAGCTGCTCCAGTTCCTCAAGGGCCAGCATGTTCACGGGCTCCAGGGCTTCCATCCGCTGCTGAAGGCCGCGCAATTCCTCCTGCAGGGCCTCCAGGCCCGCCTGGCGGACCTCCTCCGGAATGTCGGGCAGGGGGTCGGGGAGCTCGCGCTCCAGCTGCTCCAGGCGCAGCGACTGGCTGCGCAGCTGTTCGGCGAGGGTGGCGCGCTCTTCCGCCAGGCGTTCCACCTGCCACTGGCGCTGCTGCAGACCCTGGCGCTGGCTCGCCAGGGCCGCCTCCGCCTCATCACGGGCGCGCCGGCAGGCGCCGAAGCGGGTTTCCAACTCCTGCTGGCGCTGCTCCAGCGCGACCCGGCGCTCCTGTTCCCCCTGCTGCTGCCCCTTCCAACGCTGCCGTTCCGCCACCAGGGCCTGCACGGTTTGCACAAGCCGCTGCTCCTCCACCCCTAGGGCCTCCAGCCGGCTGGTGAGCCGCTCCGTCTCCAGGGCCCGCTCGCGCCGCTCGAGCCCGAGGGCGTCCCGCAGCCGGCGGGCCTCCTGCAGCCCCTTGTCCGCCGCCTCCAACTCGCTTTGGAGACCCTGCCAGCGCTCGCTGTCGCCGTTTCCGGCCGCTTCCCGCTCCGCCGCCTCCAGCTCCGCAAGTGCGGTCTGCAGGGGGGGCAGGGCCGCCTCCAGCTCCCGCAGCCGCGTCTCGTCGTCCGCCAGGCTGCGTTGCAGCTGGGCAAGCCGCCCGTCCAGCTGCTGGCGCCGCTGCCGCAACGGCTCCAGGTTTCGCCGCGCCGCCCCCCGCTCGGCCTCCAGCGCCGCCTGGCGGCGCTGTTGCTCCTGCAGGGCCGGCCGGACCTCCTCCAGCTCCCTGCCGAGCTCGGCCTCGCGGCGGCGGCAGGCCAGCAGGCTTTCCCCCAGTTCGAGGAGGCGGCGGCGCAGCGGTTCGGCTTCGTCGGCTTCGCCGCTGCGCCCGAAGCCCAGTTGGCCGGAGCGGCTCTGCAGGCTGCCGCCGGTCATGGCGCCGCTCTTCTCCAGCAGCTCCCCCTCCAGGGTGACGGCCCGGCAGCGGCCCAGCTCGCGGCGGGCGTTGGCGAGGCTGTCGAACACCAGGGTGTCGCCGAAGACGTAGCGGAACACCTCGCCGTACACCGGTTCGTGGTGGATGAGGTCGACGGCGCGCCCCACCAGCCCCGCGGCGTCGCCGGGGCCGCCGCCCCGCTGCAAGGCCGCCGGCCCGCCGGAGCCGCCGCCGCGGATGCGGTTGAGGGGCAGGAAGGTGAGGCGGCCCGCCCGGCGGGTCTTGAGCAGCTCGATCGCCCGGGCCGCGATCCGGTCGTCCTCCACCACCACCTGGCCCAGGCGGCCGCCGGCGGCCACCTCCAGGGCCACCCGGTGCCGTTCCTCCACCTCGCCGAGCTGGGCGACCGGCCCGTGGATTCCCTCCAGCCCGGACTCCAGCAGCAGCCGCAGGGCGCCGGTCCCGCGGCTCTCCTGCAGGGTTTCGCGGCGGCTGTCGAGCCGGGCGATCTCCCGCTCCAGGCCGGTCTGCTCCTGCTCCAGCCGGCTGCGGGTGCGCTGTTGCAGGGCCAGGGCCTCCGCCAGTTCCTGCACCCGGCTCTGCTGCTCCTGCAGGCGTCCCTGCAGCGCCTCCGCCTCCCGCTCCAGCTCGGCCAGCCGCCCGCCGGCCTCGGCGTCGCTGCTGCCCTCCTGGAGGGTCTCGGCCTCCAGCTCCGTCCGGCGTTCCCGTCCCTGGCGCAGCCGCTCCTCGATGTGCTGCTGCTCGGCCTGGAGGGGCGAGAGCTGCCCCTGCAGCTCCTGGCGGCGCCGGCTGCGCTGCTGCTGCTGCTCGAGCCAGCTGCCGGAGCGCCCGGCCACCTCCCCCAGCCGCCGGCGGGAGAGCTCCACGGCGGCCTCGGCCGCGCGGCAGCCCGCCTCCGCCTGCTCCAGGGCGCCGCTGTCGTCGTGGGCCTCCAGGTGCCGCAGCTGGCCGCGCAGCTCCCCCTGCTGGCGCTGCAGCTCCTGGCGCTGTTGCTGCAGGCTCTCCGCTTCCCGCTGGTGGCGCTCCGCCTGGCGGGCCAGTTCCCGGCCGCTGGCCTCCAGCCCTGCCAGTTCCGCCTGCACCGCCAGCAGCTGATCCTCCCCCAGGGCCTTCACCTCGGCCTGGAGGGCCTCCAGGGCGGCGGCGGCCTCGGCGAGCGCCTTCTCGGCCTGGACGATCGCCTCCCGTTCCTGGTGCTCCTGGCGCTCCAGGGCCTGGCCGCGGCTCTCCAGGCTGCGCAGCTCCTCCCGCAGGGCTTCGGTGACCAGCAGCTGTTCGCGGGCCCGGCCCACGTGCAGGCGCCCGCGCAGCTCCTGGTACGCCCGTGCCCTGGCGCAGTCCCGCTCCAGGCGCTGGCGGGAGCTCAGCAGCTCCTGCTCGACGATGCGGCAGCGCTCCTGGCGCTCCTGCACCTCGTCGAGCTTGGCGCGGCTCTGTTCGATGCGGCTGTCGAAGAGGGCGACGCCGGCCAGTTCGTCGATGATGCCGCGCCGCTCCTTGGCGCTCATCGTCACGATGCGGGTGACATCCCCCTGCATCACCACGTTGCTGCCGTCGGGGTCGACCCGCAGGCGACGCAGCTGGGTCTGGAGCTGCTGCAGGTTGCAGGGCACGCCGTCGGCGCTGAAGCTGCTGCTGTAGGTGCCCCCCGGCGCCACCCGCAGCCGCCGGCTGACGCTCCAGCGGGTCTGGCCCGGGCGGATCCAGGGTCCCTCAGCGGGGGGCTCCAGGCCCGCCTCCGCCTCGTCGGGCTGCCAGTCGCCCAGGTCGAAGTGGACGGTGACCGTGGTTTCCGCCGCCTTGCCGGCCCGCACCAGGGAGCTGTTGATCAGGTCGGGGAGGCGGTCGGCGCGCATGCCGCGGCTGCTGGCCAGGCCCAGGCAGAAGAGGATGCCGTCGAGGATGTTGCTCTTGCCCGATCCGTTCGGGCCCGTGACCACCGTGAAACCCTGTTCGAGGGGGATGGAGATCGCCCCGCCGAACGACTTGAAGTGGGTGAGCTCGACCTGATTGATGTGAACCAACAGGCCCGCCGCCGAGCATTCGGAATTTAGCGGAGATGCTGACGCGCACAAGGGGTCTGCCTACAGTCGGTCCATCGGCTGTCCTCGCCTGTCGCCACCGGCAGGGCCAGCCCCCGCCGCCGGCCCCCATCCCATGGATCAGGAGAACCAGAACGGCATCCCGCTCGCCGCTCCGCCGGCCGCCCCCGAGGACGGCTCCGGCAACGGTGCCCCGGTCGCCGAGTTGCCCACCGCCACGCCCACGCCGTTGCAGGTGGTGTTCCGCGAGCGCTTCGAGGCGCTCCTGCCCGCCCTGCAGAAGCAATGGCCGGAGGTGGCGCGCCACACCCTGGAGGCCACCCGCGGCAGCTTCGACCATGCCGTGGAGGTGATCAGCCACCAGACGGGCGCCACCAGCGCCGGGGTGCGACGCCAGCTGGGGGAGCTGTTGAACGCCACCGGCGGCCAGGCCCAGCAGGTGGTGGATTCGCTCAAGCCCCTGGAGGAGCAGCTCGAGCACCTGCTCGATGAGCTGAACAGCACCCTGCGCCCGAAGATCGAGAAGCCCGTGCGGGAACGCCCCCTGCTGGCCCTGGGCGTGGCCGCCGGGGTGGGCCTGATCGTGGGCCTGCTCCTCAACTCCGGTCGGCGTTCGGCATGAGCGGCAGCGGCATGGGTCGGGTCACGGCGCTGATGTCGTCGGTGATGGACCTGCACGTGCGCATCGCGCTGCAGGAGGTGGGCAAGGAGAAGCGCCGGGTGATCGGCGGCGGCATCTTCCTGGCGATGGGCGTGGGCCTGGCCAGCATGGCCAGCCTGTCCCTGCAGCTCGCCCTGATCCTCTGGATCCGGGAGCGCTTTTCCCTCAGCTGGCTGCAGACCGCCCTGGTGGTCACGGCGCTCAACGCGGTGCTGGCCACGATCTTCCTGCGGGTGGGCAGCCAGATCCTCAAGGGCCCGTACCTGACGGAAACCTTCGCCGGCCTCTCGCGCACCACCCGGGCGCTCACCGGCCGCTTCTAGGCGCGGATCTCGTAGCGCAGCCAGCGGCAGTCGATGCCGCCGTTGCTCACGGGTACCCGGCGGCTGGCCTTGAGCCGCAGGGCGCCCGTGAGCCCGGGGTTGCCGCTCAGCAGCCAGAGGGTCCAGCCGCCGCAGCGCTCCCGCAGCATGGCGCCGAGTTCGCCGTAGAGGGCTTCGAGATCTTCGTCACCGCCCAGGCGGGCTCCGTAGGGGGGGTTCACCACCACCAGCCCGGGCCCCGCGGGGGGTCGCAGATCGCGGGCATCACCGCGCTCGAAGCGGATGTGCGCCGCCACCCCGGCCCGCTCGGCGTTGCCGCGGGCCTGATCGAGCACCTCCGGATCGCGCTCCAGCCCCAGCAGTGGCGGCAGCGGCCGGGGGGCCGGCGAGCCGCAGGCCGCCAGTTCCCGCTGCCAGAGGGCGGGGTCGAAATCGGGCCAGCGGCGGAAGCCGAACGCCCGCGCCTGGCCGTGGAGCATCCCGGCCGGCAGGTTCAGGGCCATGGCGGCGGCCTCGATCAGCAGGGTGCCCGAGCCGCACATCGGATCCACCAGGGGGCAGGTCCCGTCCCAGCCGGTGAGGGCGATCAGGCCGGCGGCGAGGTTTTCCTTGAGGGGCGCGGCCCCCATGGCGCTGCGGTAGCCGCGGCGGTGCAGGCTGGCGCCGCCGCCGCCATCGAGGCTGAGCACCGCCTCGCTGAGACCGGTGCGGCGGTCGTGCTGGAGATGGAGGTGCAGGGCCAGGTCGGGATCGTCCAGGTTCACCGAGGAGCGGGCGCCCCAGCGCTGGCGCTGCCAATCCACCAGGGCGTTCTTCACCGTGAGGGCCGTGTAGTGGCTGTGGGGCAGGGCGGGAGTGGTGCCGCTGGCCTCCACCCGCAGGCTGGCCTCAGGCGGCAGCCAGCGCTCCCAGTCGGCGGCGGCCTGTACGCCGGCGGCCAGGGCCTCCCGGTTGCCGCAGGGGAAGCGGGCGAGGGTGCGCAGCAGGCGGAAGGGCAGGCGGGCGCGCAGGTGCAGGCGGTAATAGGTGGCCAGGTCGCCACGGCCGCTCGCCTGGAGGCGGCCGGGTTTCACGTCGCTGGCGCCAAGGGCGGTGAGTTCGGCGGCGGCCACCTCTTCGAGGCCCGGGGGCACCACGGCGGTGAGGGGGAAGCGGGCGGAGTCCCGGGGGGAGGTGGTCATCCGTGCCGTGCGCTTGCCTTTAAGCTAGCCAAATGATCTAGCCAGCACGTCATGGCCGGTGAGTGGACGCTGCAGGACGCCAAGAATCGCTTCAGTGCCGTGGTGGAGGCGGCGCTGACGGGGGAACCCCAGAAGGTCACCCGCCGTGGGCGCTGGGTGGGGGTTGTGATTTCGGCGGCGGAGTACGAGCGGCTGCGCCGTCTTGATCAGGCCAGTGCGCCATCGCTGCCGGAGCTGCTCCTCGAGCTGCCCCAGGACGACGAACCCTTCGAACGGATCGGCCTCACGCCGCGGGACTTTCCTTGTACCTGATCGACACGGTGGTGCTCTCGGAGCTGCGCCGCCGCCAGCGGGATGCCGGTGTGGTGGCCTGGATGGCCCGCCAACACCAGGAGGATTGCTATCTGAGTGTGGTGAGCCTTGGCGAGATCGAGCGCGGCATCGCTCGCAAGCGCGCTTCGGATCCGCGATTTGCCGAGGATCTGGCCGCCTGGCTGGACCGGCTGCTGCGGCTGCACGGCCAGCGCCTGCTGGCGGTGGATCTGGCCATCGCCCGCCGCTGGGGCCGGCTCTCCGCGGCCCTCGACCACGACAGCGCCGATCTGTTGATCGCGGCGACGGCTCTGGAGCATGGCCTCACCGTGGTGACCCGCAACCTGCGGCACTTCACCCCCACGGGTGTGGCCACACTGAATCCTTGGCAATCCTCAGGCGAAGGCTGAGGCCCCTTGGCTGTCTAGGTGTGGTCTCTGATCGAACCGGAGGCTCCGCTCAGATCTGGCGCATGAGCATGAACAGAAAGGCACTCACAATCGCCGCCCCGAGCAACACGCGCAGGCTGCCGGGCAGGGAGGTGCGCAGGGTCTCGGCGCGTTGATCGCGGAGGCTGCTGCTGATGCGGGAGGTGTTGATGGCGATCGCCTCGCTGAGCTGCTGTTTCCGCTCGGCCAGGGAGCCGCCCTGCAGGGGCGGCAGGGGCCCCGGGTTGGCGGCGGCGAGCAGTCTGTCCAGCTCAGCCTCGGAGCGGCTGGCCATGATGCGGCTGCGCAGGGCGGCGACGCCGCTTTCGCCTTGGTTGATCTGGCGGTTGAGTTGGCTGTCGCTGTCGGCCCAGAGCCAGGCGTAGCCGATCAATTGCAGGGGAACGAGAAGGGCGAACACAAAAAACCAGCGGCTGGCCAGCTGATGACTGCGCCGGCCGCTGATCAGTGCTTCATCGGCAACGTTGTCGATCAGGGCTTCTTCGGAGTCGTTGACGACCAGGACATAACCCAGCCGCAGCAGGATCACCGCCAGCAGCAGGATCGGGGCGAGGTTGACGGCGGCATCGGAGAGGCGCAGCCACCACACCGGTTGTGCCGGGGCCAGGGGAACGGCGCTGGCGAGAAGCGAGCTCAGCACCAGGGCCTCCAGGACCAGGGCCAGCCACTGGCTGTGGCGGGCGAAGGCGGTGCGGCGATCGAGAGGAAACATCCGTGGGCGGCCCTGCCGCGGCAACAGAGGGGGTGGCGAGGTGATCAGCCGGGATCCGGCCGCAGGGGATCAGCAGGAGGTGCCGGCCGCTGCCCGCAGCCGGCGGCGCAGTTTGCGGGAGAAACCGAAGGCGGTGGCGGCACCGAACAGGGGCAGGGGGCCTGGGACAGCGCTTGGTGTGGGATCGGAGGAGATGCTGACGCCGCTGGCAGTGGCGACATAGACCTTGTTGTTGCTGGCGAAGACTCCAATCACGGAGTTGCTGCCTAGACCGTCGGTGGTGGTGTAGTTAGCCCAGTTGGCTCCGTTGTCATCTGAGATACTGAGGCCGCCGCCATCAATAGCGGCGTAGATGGTGTCGCCGCTGGCGTAGACGCCTCGCACGTTGTTGCCACCAAATCCTACGGTGTTGGTGGTGTTGTAAGTGGTCCAATTGGTGCCGTTGTTGGTGGAGATGCTCAGCCCGCCGGTGGTGGCGGCGTAGACCTTGGTAGTTGCGCCGCCATCGCCAATTGCGTAGACGCCTTGCACGGTGGTGCTCCCCAGTCCGGTGGATTTATTGGTGAAGGTACTGCCGTTGTTGGAGGAGATGGCGAGGCCGCCATTAGTGGCGGCGTAGACCACGGTATTTGCGCCGCCATCGCCGATGGCATAGATGCCTCGCCCGGTTGTGTTCGGCAATCCGGAGACACTTTGGGTCCAGGTGGAGCCGCTGTTGGTAGAGATGCCAATGCCGGCGTTAGTTGCAAGATAGATGGTGCTGTCGATGGCATAGACGCCTCGCCCATTTTGATTAAACAGTCCGTTGGTGGTGGTTTTATTGGTGAAGCTGGCGCCGCCGTTGGTGGAGATGCTGATGCCGCCACCGGCTCCGCTAGTGGCCGCATAGACGTTGAGACCGCTGGCGTAGATGGAACTTACTGAATTAGAGCCCAATCCGTTGGTGGTGGTTTTGTTGGTAAAGCTGGTGCCGCCGTTGGTGGATATGCCGACGCCACTAGCAGCGGCATAGATGGTGCTGCCCGTGACGTAGACACCGCTCACGCCGTTGCCCCCCAACCCGTTAGTGGTGGTGTAGTTATTGAAACTGAGCCGGGCAGCCTGGGCGTTTCGGGCATCTGCGAGGCTGAGGGCGGTGGCTGCGGTGACCAGCAGAGCGGTGCGAAAGCTGGCCAT
>JBIIND010000050.1:0-8666 GCA_044337665.1 Cyanobium sp. | reverse complement strand
AGCGGCACCCCGCCCTGGATGCGCTTGTTCTTCACGATCGCCACCTCTTTTATCGCCGTGCCCACGGGCATCAAGTTCTTCAACTGGCTGGCCACACTTTGGGGCGGTCGAATCGACCTGAACAGCGCCATCCTATTTTCCGGCGGCTTCATCTTCAACTTCGTGTTCGGGGGAATCACAGGCGTTGCCCTCGCCCAGGTGCCGTTTGACATCCACGTACACGACACCTACTTCGTGGTCGGTCACTTCCACTACATCGTCTACGGCGGCACGGTGTTTGTGATCTTCAGCGCCATCTACCACTGGTATCCGAAGTTCACCGGTCGCATGCTCAACGAAGACCTGGGGCGTCTGCACTTCCTGCTCACCTTCCTTGGCTTCAACCTCTGCTTTGCTCCCCAGCACTGGCTGGGTCTCAACGGCATGCCCAGGCGGGTGGCCGAGTACGACCCCAGCTTCACCACCTGGAATCAGGTGAGCAGCGTGGGGGCCCTGCTGATGGGAATCAGCACCCTTCCCTTCCTGGTGAATGTCATCTGGAGTGCCCTGCGCGGTCCGCTGGCGGGTGACAACCCCTGGAACGCCCTCACCCCGGAATGGCTCACCAGTTCCCCGCCGCCGGTGGAAAACTGGCAGGGCGAAGCCCCGCTGGTGCATGAGCCCTACGGCTACGGCACCCCACCCGGTGCCCTGCCCGTGGCGGACGCCACCGGCGAGGAGCTGTGGACGTCCAGTCGCCGCTGATCTCCCCCCTGATCCCCCCATGACCAGCCTCGCTCCCGGATCCGGCGACGCCACCCTGGCCGCCCCCACCTCCCCTGACGCTGCCCCTGCCCTCGTGGAAGCCAGCCACCACGGCGGCCACGAGCCTGACCACGGCGACTACCGCCTCTTCGGCCTGGCCACCTTCCTGGTGGCCGACGGCATGACCTTCGCGGGGTTCTTCGCGGCCTACCTCACCTTTCGCGCCGTCAACCCCCTTCCCCCGGGCTCGACCTACGAACTCGAGCTCCTGCTCCCCACCATCAACACCGTGCTGCTGCTGGTGAGCAGCTACACCTTCCACCGCGCCGGTGCCCAGCTGAGGGCGGCCAACGGCCCGGGTTGCCGCACCTGGTTGCTGGTGACGGGTGTATTGGGGGCCGCCTTCCTGGCGGGGCAGATGGTGGAGTACTTCCACCTGCCCTTCGGTCTCACCGACAACCTCTTCGCCAGCACCTTCTACGCGCTCACCGGCTTCCACGGCCTGCACGTCACCCTGGGGGTGATCTGCATCCTCATCGTCTGGCTGCAGGCCCGGCCCGGGGGTCGCATCCTCGCCGGCGAGCCCTTCGGCTTCGAAGCGGCGGAGCTCTACTGGCACTTCGTCGACGGAATCTGGGTTGTGCTGTACGGAATTCTTTATCTCCTCTGAATCAGCTGATACTTGCCGAAACTGCAACAGCTTCGCCAAAATTCAGACAGACTCCTGTTGGCACCAATGGCGCCTTATCAAACCGCTGACCACGGCAGGTCCAGCGGACGTCCATCCGCCGACCAGGCTGGGGCCGCCCCTGCGGATCTCCACTCCGCTCCCGGGGAGGGCATGCTCCAGGGCAAGGCGCTGCTGGATAAGGCCCGCTCCCTGAGCAACCGCCCCGAAGACCAGATTGCCCGCGCCTGCGGTTATGTCGGCCCCAGCGGGCGGGTGCTGAAGAAGAGTTTCTACCGTGCCCTGGTGGTTGCCAAGGGCTACACCCTCCCCTCCGCCACAGCCAATCCCGCCCTGAGCAAGGGCAGGCAGGCCGAATTCCGCACCCGGGTCCACGGCAACGGCAACCTGCTGATCGGTCAGGCCTACACCCGCCGCATGGGCCTGGAGCCCGGCCAGGAGTTCCGGATCGAATTGCACCGGGAAACCGGCTCGATCTGGCTGCTGCCGCTCGACGCAACGGACGACTGACCCGCCCTCCGCTCAGCGATCAGATCCAGCCGTGCTCCGCCAGCCAGTTGCTGTCCAGTGCGGGGGCGTCCGCTCGGGAGCCAGGCCTGGTGGAGAGGCCGCCACGGGCCTCCAGCAGCCGTTCGGTGTACTTGGCCAGCAGATCGGCCTCCAGGTTCACCCGATCGCCCACCCGTCGTTCCTGAAGAGTGGTGGTGGCCCAGGTGTGGGGAATCACGGCGATCCAGAAGCGCGCCCCACCCTCCCCGCAGCCGGCCACGGTGAGGCTGATGCCGTCAACGGCGACGCTGGCCTTCTCGCAGATGTAACGCCCCCAGCGGGGATCGCCCCAGGCCAGCTCCAGCCGCCAGGAGCCTTCCAGCCTCTCGATGCCGGTGACCGTTCCCTCGCCGTCCACATGGCCGCTCACCAGGTGGCCGCCGAGCCGGTCGGCGAGCCGCAGGGCGGGCTCCAGGTTCACGCCCGCCCCGAGACGGGCCCGCTCCGCCAGGGTGGAGCGCTCCAGGGTCTCCTCGCTCACATCCGCCCGGAAGCCGTCCTCCTGCAGGGAGGCCACCGTCAGGCACACGCCGTCGACGGCGATGCTGTCCCCCAGCACCGGCGGACCCAGGGCGGTGGGATCCGCCTGGATCCACACCCCGCCAGGGCAGCGCCGCAGCACTCCGATCGTTCGCACCAGCCCGGTGAACATCTGTGGCAGCGCTCCCCGGCGCTCGCTCTGGCCATAATCGAACCACGGCCGTCCGCCAGGAGGATTCCGAACGATGGTGGAGATGCGCGTCGCCGGCATCGCCCTGGATGCGGCCAGTCGCAGTCCGATCGTCCTGCTGCGCGATCCCTCCGGCCGCCGCCAGGTGCCGATCTGGATCGACCAGGCCCAGGCCCAGAACATCCTGGTGGGCCTCAACGGCGACAAGCCACCCCGGCCCCTCAGCCACGACCTGATGGTGAGCCTGATGCAGGCCGCCGGCCTCACCCTGGAGCGGGTGATCGTCCACGCCATCGAGGACAACACCTTCCGGGCGGTGCTCAAGCTGGGGCATGCCGATGGCAGCAGCAGCGAGCTCGATGCCCGCCCGAGCGACGCGATCGCCCTGGCCCTGCGCACCGACAGCAGCATCTGGATGCTGGAGGAGGTGGTGGCCGACGCCTCGATTCCCGTTGATGCCGAGGCGGACGAGGAGGAGAAGGCGGATTTCCGCCGCTTCCTCGACCGCACCAGTCCGGCGGAGCTGATCCGCCATCTGCAGCAGGCCCAGCCGGAGCCTGAGACCCCTGGCGGGGAAGCCGGGCCTGGTGGGGAAGCCGGGCCTGGTGGGGAAGCCGGGCCTGGCGAGGGCCCGCCGGAACCCGGGGAGGGGGGTGGCGGCGATGAACCCGGCCCCGTCTGAGGGGTGGGGGGAGGCGGGGGCTGCCGTGCGACGGCCGTTCGGCGATGGCCGGCCCGTGTCCCTGTTCACCCTCGGCACGATGCGAGCCCTCCAGAGTCCGCAGGCGATGGCGGCGGTGCTGGAGGCCGCGATGGCGGCGGGCATCAACCACATCGAGACCGCCCCGGCCTACGGTCCGGCGGAGCGCTTCCTGGGGGAGGCCCTGGCGGAGCTGGAGCGGCGCGATCCCGCCGCCCGCGCCGCGCTGGTGCTCACCTCCAAGATCCTGCCGGGGGTGGAGGGGGCCAGCGGCCGGGAGCAGCTGCGCGCCTGCCTGGCGCGCCTCGGGACGGAGCGGCTCGACAACCTGGCGGTGCATGGGCTGAACATCGAGGCACACCGCGCCTGGGCGCTGGAGGGGGCGGGGGCGGAGCTGCTGGCCTGGGCGCTGGGGGAGGGGCTCGTGGGTCAGGTGGGTTTCTCCAGCCACGGCCCCACCCCCCTGATTGAGGCGGCTCTGGCCAGCGGCCGCTTCCGCTTCTGCGCCCTGCATCTGCACCTGCTGGATCCGGAGCGCCTGCCCCTGGCCCGCGCCGCCGTGGCTGAGGGCATCGGCGTGCTGGCGATCTCACCGGCGGACAAGGGCGGCCGTCTCTACGACCCCCCCGCCGAGCTGGTGGCCGACTGCGCCCCGTTCGCCCCGCTGGAACTGGCCTATCGCTGGCTGCTCGCCCAGGGAATCAGCACCCTCAGCCTGGGGGCGGCGCGTCCGGCGGACCTGGGCTGGGCGGTGCGACTGGCGGCCGCCGCCGGGCCCCTCAGCCCGGCGGAGAGGGCGGCGTTGCTGCGGCTGGAGGAGGCGGGGCGAGGGAGGCTCGGGGGGAGTCGCTGCGGCCAGTGCCGGGCCTGCCTGCCCTGCCCGGCCGAGGTGCCGATCCCCGCGCTGCTGCGGCTGCGCAACCTGGCGGTCGGCCACGGCATGCAGCCGTTCGCCAGCGAGCGCTACGCCCTGATCGGTCGGGCAGGCCACTGGTGGGAGCAGCGGGACGCCAGCGCCTGCGCCCGCTGCGGGGCCTGCCTGCCCCGCTGCCCCCATGGCCTGCCGATCCCCGAACTCCTGGCGGACACCCACCGGCGGCTGGCGGCCCCGCCGCGGCGGCGGTTGTGGGGCTGAGGGAAGCGATCCCAGGATCAATCCCTGAGGCAGCCCCACCGCCGGCACGGCAGGCGGGCAGAAGCGCCGCCGAGCGAATGGACCCGTGGGCGTTGCCCATGCTTCCAGTCGCCATTGTTCCTCCGTCCGGTCTTGTCGTCGGGATGCTTTTCTCGCTCCGGTTCGATGGGGAAGCGACCGAAAATCAGGGGCCGCAGGGGCAAACGTGGCTAGACCGCTGGCCTGGGAGCCAGCCGCAAGCCCAGCAGCGACAGGTGTGAAGCGGCCCGGAGAACGGACAACACCGCAAGACCGATACAGAGAGGACAGTGCATGAGGCTCATGCCCCCCATCCTTGCGCATCGGCGGCTGGTCTGGGGGGATGCGGCTCTTTCTTCATGCCGCCCTTCCCCTCCGTGCCGGTCAGACGGATCAAACGCGTGATTGTGTGGCTTGGCAATCGCATCGCGGAAGCGATACTGTGGGCAGAGTTCCACAGCAAACTCCATGCTCACCGGATCCGATCTCCTCGCCAGAGTCAAGGAATACGGCGATGCCTCCAAGTCCGATCTCGTACGGGCCTGCGGCTACGTCAGCACCAAGAAGGATGGCGGCGAGCGTCTGAACTTCACCGCCTTCTATGAAGCGCTGCTCGAAGCCAAAGGGCTCAGCCTCGGCGACGCTGGTGGCAAGGGCACCGGCACCCCCGGCCGCAAGCTCAGCTATGTGGCCACCGTGCAGGGCAACGGCAACCTGCTGGTGGGCAAGGCCTACACCGCCATGCTGGGGCTCAAGCCCGGCGATGAATTCGAGATCAAGCTCGGCCGCAAGCAGCTGCGCCTGTTGCCGTTCGGCGCCCAGAGTGAAGAGGAGTAGGAGCGGCCTCCGCTCCCCTGATCGATTTGCCCCAGCCCTCTGCCAGTGCCGCGTACTGGCAGAGGGTTCTTTTCTGTCCCTTCTTCTCCCTCGGCGATGGCCATGTCCTCGCTCCTGCCCCGCTGAACTCCCGGGGCCGTGGGGAGGACAGCCGCCGGATTGGTTGCGGCGGCTGGAGCCGATCCGGCGGTTATGTTGCGCGGCTCTACGTCGCCCTGGCCATGGCCTCGATCAACCGGTGCGCGATCGGCGTTGGTCCCAGGCAACCCCTGATCGCCTGGTCCCGCCAGGTGAGCGGAGAGAGCGGCATGGCGTGGCGCGAGGAGGATCACAGCCTCTATCTCATTCCCGCCTACGAGACGCCGGCGGAGGGGGAGCAGAGGCTGCGGGAGGTGTACGAGACGATCTTCTTCAGCGAGCTTGAGTCGTGGTGCCTTGATCCGGCCGCCTGGCCCACCCCACGCAGCTACGAAATGTTCCGTGAATGGTTCTCCATCCGCTTCTACGACCTGGTGGAAGATCTCAGCACGGCGGACCTGGAGCACGAGGACAGCTGACACCCGCCCCTGCCGGACCGGCCAGAAGCGCCTAGAACATCTGTTCTATCGGCTTTGCCTGCGGTGCTCGACGACCTCCCCCTCGATCAGCCCTTTCCCTGCCGCACCAGCTCCGACCCGGACGGCCTGGACCTCAACGAACTGCTGGCGCCCAACCAGATCAGCACCTTTTACATGCGCGTCAGCGGCCACGGGCTGCGCAGCCGCGGTGTGCTCGATGGCGACCTGCTGGTGATCGACCGCTCGATCCCGCCCCAGCCGGGGCATCTGGTGGTGGTGGCCCACCAGGGGGAATTCCTGATCCGCCCGCTGCTGCGGGAGGACGGCCGGTGGTGGCTGGCGCCGCTGCGGCCTGGGGAGAGCGCCATCCCGGTGGAGATCGACGACGTGCACGCCTCGCCGCTCTTCGGGGTGGCGGTGCATGGGATTCACCAGGTGGGTCCGTCGGTGTCGCGACGGCGATGACTTCAGCGCCGCTGGCTTCGGAGCGGGGATGGGGGGGCGGCCGGTTGATAGATCGTGGCCCAGGCCCGCACCGTGTCATCGCCGCTGCGGAAGCGGAACGCTTGCCCATCGGTGCGGGTGAAGGACAGGCTGACGCTGCCGGGGGAAGCGCTGCGCAGCGCCGCGGCGAGGTCGTCCTCCACTGGAAAGCGGTTGTTTGCGCCCTTCAGAACAAAGCTGCGCTCGCCCAGCTGGAGGGTGGGCCGCTGGATGGGCAAGCTGGCGTAGCTGAGCTCCACCTGGCTGAGGTAGGCATGCAGCCAGATGGCGGCTCGACCCCAGAGGCTCACCAGTCCCATCTCGCGCTTGAGCAGGGTCGCCCGTTGCGTATCGCGATCGAAGACCCCGACAAAATCGCCCTCGAATCGATCGCGCACCAACACCGGGGTGGACCAGATCACACCCTCCATCAGCCGCCAGTCGTCGCCATCGACGCTGGGCAGGCTGGCCAGCTGGGGGGGAGGGGGCTCGGCCGCCACGGTGCCGGGCTGGGGCACGGGCCGCTCCCGAGCGGGGGGAAGGGGAGCGGCGTTGCTGTTGAGGGGAAGGCTGGCGAGCATCTGCAGGGCCTTGACGGTGCCGTCTCCGATGGGATGGGTGACCGTTTCAGAGCCGCCTCCGACGGTGAGGCGCACCCACATCCGAGGCGGGGGCGTGGCGGACTGGAGGAGGGCTTCCAGCAGCGGTGCGCTGAGGCGAAAGCGACCATGGCTTCCGTCGAGGCGTTCCACCCGATTGCCCACCTTCACCTCCAGAGCATCCACCCGAAACAGGGGCTTCTGTTTGTCGCAGAGCGACGTGACAACAGGGAGAGGCAACGGGTGACCATGCGCTGCCCGTAGATCACCACCTCACGGCGGCCCCAGCGGCTGATCTGGCCGATCCTGTGGACCCTGACCCCGGAGCCGAGCATGCCGAAGCCCAGGTCAACGCCGTTGCCATTCGCCCAGGGCTCCAGCTCCCCTCCGCCGATCGGCTGCTGCGCCAGCAGCGGGGGCAGTGCGCCCGACAGGGTGGCTGCGATCAGCGCCAACAGGCCCCAACAGGCGGATTGGGATCGCATGGGGGCCGCTCGGCAGAGAGGGATAGGGGGAAAGCGGGGGAGGGTGAGGGGAAAAGCCTGGGCTGGTGCTGTTGGCTAGGGCAGTGGCTAGGGCAGTGGCTAGGGCAGGGTGGACTTGGCGCGCCGCTGGGGGGAAGCTGGGTGTCTTTGGGGGTGCGCTGTTTACATGGGATGATCAATGGGATACCACCAACCGCCGCCGCCCGCCGGAATGGGCTGGGGAGGCGCGGGGGGTTCGATCGGCCGGGGGGCCTCGGCCTTGCTGGCAATGGCTAATGCGGCCGCAATGGCACAGGCACCAATGAACAAAAGTAAGAAGTTTCCGCCCCTCACTTCTTCGAGGCTTTCCAGGCTGAGTTCTTCAAATTCTGCAGATTCACACTGCCGGATGGGCGCAGCGGTCATGACTGAAACAGCCAATACAGCAACAGCATAGGCTGATCTTGCCCCAGGGACCCGGATCTCTCTCCAGCCATGGTGGGGCAACCCCACCTCAGCGCCGAAGGCCTGAAGGGGCGCTCTTCGGGCCCACGCCCCTCCCCCGCGCCAACAGAGCCGAAGGGGCCATGCCAAACCGGCTCTGAAAATCCCGCCGAAAACTTTCCAGGCTCAGGTAGCCGCTGGCCAGGGCAACGCCACTCACCGTGCGGCCCGGATCCCCCTGCTCCAGCTGCCGCCGGGCCAGCCATAGCCGTTGGCGGCGCAGATACTGCATCGGGCCGCAGCCGAAGCGGGCTTTGAAGGCGTACTGGAGCTGGCGGCGGGAGTAGTGGGAGCGCTGCTCCAGCTCCGTCAGGCTGATCGGTTCATGGCAGTGGGTGTGCATCCAGTCGATCAAGACATCCAGGCCGCCGTCCGCCTCCGGGGGATCGGGGTCGGCGGATTCCGCCAGCAGGCCCGCGGCGAGCAGATCGACGATCTGGCGCAGCAGCACATCATCCAGGCGCAGGGGTTCCGGCACGAATCCGTGGCGTCGCACGACCCCATCGAGGAACACCAGGACGCGGTACAGGCGCTCGAAGAGAACCCCACGCTTCCGCTCGCCCACCGCCTGGATCCAGGCGGGGTTCACCTGGATCGTCACCCCGCCCAGGTAATCGTTGTGGGTGCGCCAGGGACCCGGGGGGATCAGCAGCAGGGTCTGGCCGGTGAGATTCTGCAGGCTGCGCCGGCCGATGCGGAAGTGCCCGTGTCCCCGGTA
>JBIIND010000049.1:0-8692 GCA_044337665.1 Cyanobium sp. | reverse complement strand
GACTGCATCTGCTGCACGGCCTGGAGAGCGCGCACCGCAGCCTGGGTTGGCTGGAGCCGGCGAACGCCGCCGCCATCCGGGTCGCGGGCCGCCTGCTGGCGTTGGTGCTCGGCGCCGGCTTTGCCCTTCTGCCCCTGGCCCTGGTGTGGCGGGGGGAGCTCTGATGGCCCTGGATCCGCGCCTTCCCTCCGGACCGGTGGAGACGGCCTGGCAGCGCCGCCAGGCGGAACTGCCGCTGATCAGTCCCCAGAACAAGCGGCGCCTGCGGCTGCTGGTGGTGGGCAGCGGCCTGGCCGGCGCCTCCGCCGCCGCCACCCTGGCCGAGCAGGGCTACCGGGTGCGGTTGCTCACCTACCACGACAGTCCGCGGCGGGCCCATTCGGTGGCGGCCCAGGGGGGCATCAATGCCGCCAGGAACTACGCCAACGACGGGGACAGCGTGCAGCGCCTGTTCCGCGACACGGTGAAGGGGGGCGACTTTCGGGCCCGGGAGGCGGGCTGCCATCGCCTCGCCGAGATCAGCGGCGCGATCATCGACCAGTGCGTGGCCCAGGGGGTCCCGTTCGCGCGGGAGTACGGCGGCACCCTCGCCAACCGCAGCTTCGGGGGTGCCCAGGTGAGTCGCACCTTCTACGCCCGCGGCCAGACCGGCCAGCAGCTTCTGTACGGGGCCTACCAGGCGCTGATGCGCCAGGTGGCCGCCGGCCGGGTGGAGCTGCTGCCCCGCCGCGACGTGCTCGACCTGATCACCGTCGATGGCGTCGCCCGGGGCGTGGTGAGCCGACACCAGCTCAGCGGTGCCCTCGAGGCCTTCACCGCCCACGCCGTGCTGCTGGCCAGCGGCGGCTATTCCAACGTCTATTTCCTCTCCACCAACGCCCTCAAGTCGAACGCCAGCGCGATCCTGGCGGCCCACCGCCGCGGCGCCTTCCTCGCCAATCCCTGCTTCACCCAGATCCATCCCACCTGCATCCCCAGCGGCGATCCGGGCCAGAGCAAGCTCACGTTGATGAGCGAGAGCCTGCGCAACGACGGACGGCTCTGGGTGCCGCTCCGCCCCGGCGACGACCGCCCTCCGGCGGCCATCCCGGAGGCGGAGCGCGACTACTTCCTGGAGCGCCAGTACCCGGCCTACGGGAACATGGCCCCCCGGGATGTCGCCTCCCGCCGCGCCCGCGAGCTTTGCCTGGCGGGTCATGGGGTGGGTCCCGGCGGACGCTCCGTGTACCTCGACCTGGCGGAGGCGATCGGGCGGGAGGGGCTGCCGGCGATCGAGGCCCGCTACGGCAATCTGCTGGAGATGTATCAGCGGATCACGGCCGACGATCCGCGCCGCACCCCGTTCCGCATCTACCCCGCCCCCCACTACACGATGGGGGGGCTGTGGGTCGATTACCACCTGATGAGCACCGTGCCGGGGCTGTTCGTGCTGGGGGAAGCCAACTTCTCGGAGCACGGGGCCAACCGCCTGGGGGCCAGCGCCCTGATGCAGGGTCTGGCGGATGGCTACTTCATCGCCCCGGCCACCGTCACCGCCTGGCTGGCGGGAACGGCCCAGCCCGAGGTGAGCGCGGACCATCCCGCCTGCCGGGAGGCTCTGGCCGCCGTGGCCGCGCGCATCGAGGCCCTGCGCGCGATCGGGGGGGGGCGTCCGGTGGATGCCTTCCATCGCCAACTCGGCGCCCTGATGATCGACGCCTGCGGCATCAGCCGCAGCGGGCCCGCCCTGGAGCGGGCGCTTCTGGATCTGGCGGCGCTGACCGCCGCCTTCCGCGCCGATCTGGCCCTTCCCGATCCCGGCACACCGATCGATGGGGAACTGGAGAAGGCCCTGCGCCTCGAGGACTTCCTGGCCCTGGCGGAGCTGATGCTGCGGGACGCCCTGGCACGGGAGGAATCCTGCGGCGCCCACTTCCGGGAGGAGCACCAGACCAGCCAGGGGGAGGCCCGTCGCGACGACGAACGTTTCGCCCACATCGCCGCCTGGGAGCATGGAACGGGCCGCGCCCCCCGCCGCCACAGCGAGCCGCTCACCTACACGGCGGTCGCCCCCGTCGAGCGCAGCTACCGATGAGCCGCACCCTTTCCCTCACCCTGCGCATCTGGCGCCAGGCCGGCCCCGGCGAGGGCGGCGGCTTCGAGATCCACCGGCTCGAGGGGGTCTCCAGCGACCTGTCCCTGCTGGAGGCCCTCGACGCGCTGAACGAGCGGCTGATCGCGCAGGGGCGCCGGCCGGTGGGCTTCGAGCACGACTGCCGGGAGGGCATCTGCGGCTCCTGCGGGTTCCTGGTGAATGGCCAGGCCCATGGTCCGCGGGCCCTCACCACCGTCTGCCAGCTCTACCTGCGGGAGTTTGCCGACGGCGCCACCCTCCGCCTCGAGCCCTTTCGCGCCCGGGCCTTCCCGCCCCTCCAGGACCTGGCCGTGGACCGCTCGGCCCTGGATCGCATCATCGAGGCCGGCGGCTACTGCTCGGTGAACACCGGCAGCGCCCCCGAGGCCAACGCCATCCTGGTGGGGGCGGAGCGGGCGGCCAGCGCCTTCGACACCGCCACCTGCATCGGCTGCGGTGCCTGCGTGGCCAGCTGCCCCAACGCCTCCGCCAGCCTGTTCACCGCCGCCAAGCTGGCCCACCTCGCCCAGTTGCCCCAGGGCCAGCCGGAGCGCATCGCCCGGGTGCGGGCGATGCGGGACCGGATGGACGCCGTGGGCTTCGGCGGATGCAGCGGCCACCTGGAGTGCGAAGCCGTCTGCCCGAAGGGCATCACCGCCGACTGGATCAGCTGGATGCAGCGCGAGACGCGCCGCACGGAGCGGCTGTGAGGGGCGGGGCGGGGCGATGGCCATGACGGAGCCCCCGGTGGACGTGGTGGTGGTGGGCGCCGGCCTCTCCGGCCTGGTGGCGGCCCGGGAGCTGCGCCGCCGCCGGCGCCGTGTCACCGTCCTGGAGGCCCGGAACCGGGTGGGCGGCCGCATGGTTTCCAGCCCCACCATCGGCGGCGCCCGGGTGGAACTGGGCGGTCAGTGGGGGGGCGCCACCCATCGGTTGTTCGCGGCGCTCTGCGACGAGCTGGCTCTGCGCCGCTTCCCCTCCTTCAGCGACGGGCGCAGCGTGCTGCACTGGCAGGGACGGCGGCAGCTGGCGGAGCTGGCGCCGGAGTTCCGCGGCAGCCTGCTGTTCTTCGCCCCGGATGGGTTGGCCTTGCCACGCCCGGAGATCGACGCGGCCCTGGATCTGCATCGGCAGCTGCTCGCCCTGGCCGCGACGGTGGATCCGCTGCGCCCCTGGCTGACCCCCGGGGCCCGGGATCTGGACGCCGAGACCGTGGCGAGCTGGCTGGAGCGGCGCCAGGCCCCGCCCCTGGCCCGTTTCGTCGCGGAATGGCACGCGCGGGTGGGGGGCAGCGGCGGCTTCGAGCCTGCGGAGGCCTCGATCCTGCACCTGGCCTGGACCCAGGCCGTCGCCCCCCAGGTGGAGACTCCGGAGGCCTGGTTGCTGGTGGACGGCGCCGGGGCGCTGCCACCGCGGCTCGCCGACGGGCTCGGGCAGGCCCTGCGCCTGGAGCAGCCCGCCCTGGCGGTCGAGCGGGATGCCACCGGGGTGGTGGTGCACGCCGGCGACGGCACACGCCATCCCGCCGCGGCGGTGATCGTGGCGATCCCGCCCGCCCTGCGGGATCGCCTCCGCTTTGAGCCAGCCTTGCCTCCCCTGCACACCGCCCTGGCGCAGCGGGCGCCCATGGGCTCGATGCTGAAGGTGCTGGCGGTCTATCCCACGGCCTGGTGGCGGCAGCGGGGCTGGAGCGGCATCGGGATCGGGAACCTGCCGTTCCTGGAGCTCACGGCCGACAGCTCACCGCCCTCGGGCAGTCCCGGGATCCTGGCGGCCTTTGTCGCGGGCGAGCGCGCCCGCCGCCTGGCCCCGCCGGAGCGCGAGGCCGCGATCCTCGCCGACCTGATGGCCTACTGGGGCGAGCCAGCCGGCTCGCCGGCCGAGCTGATCGTGCACGATTGGAACGCCGAGGCCTGGACCACCGGCGCCTTCACCGCCTACCTGGCGCCGGGCGCCTGGACCACCGTGGGGGCCGCCCTGCGGGAGCCGGTGGGACGGGTGCTCTGGGCGGGCACCGAGGCGGCGGTCCGCTGGCCCGGCTACTTCGAGGGGGCGATTGAGGCGGGGCAGGCGGCGGCTGTGGCGGCTGAAAGGGTGCTGCAGAACGACTGAACGCTCCCGGTTCGCTTAACGAAAGGATTCGGATGTTCGTTTGGCAGAGCTAGGGTTCCTGCCGATCTCGCCCCCTGAGGCGTTGCCATTCGAGGGATGATCCCTCCCCCCCGGGCTTTCTCCCCCCCTGCCTCCCCCTCCCCCGGATGGTTCGCGATGTTCTCCAGTCCCTCAGCCCCCTCGGGCTTTCCCTGATCGCTCTGGCGGCGGGCTACGGCCTCGGCCGGCGACGCCAGCCGCGACCCGCGGTCGCTTCCGCCCTCGCCCGGGAGTTCCGCGTCCTGCGCGCCGCCGATCTCGAACTCGATGTGCAGCCGATCCTGCTGGTGGCGGATCCGGGCAAGTTCGCCCTCGAGGTGCTGCCCCGGGCCCGCTCCCCCCTGCTGCGCTCCTTCGACGCGGCCCAGCTGCGGGAACTCGCCGGCAAGCTCGGGCTCTCCGAGCGCCTCGACCAACTGCTGATCCGGCGCCTGCCCCTGCTGCAGGACGAGCTCCAGCGCCATCCGCGCGTCGCCGACAGGATCGAGCACCTGTCCTTCAACATCAGCGCCCAATCCATCGCGAGCGAGGAGGCCCTGGAACGGTTGCTCACCGAGCTCCGCGACCACAGGATCAACCACCGCGGCTTCGCCATCGAGATCAGCGAGATCGCCGCCAGTCGACATCTGGAGGATGTGACGCCAACCGCCGCCGAACGCCTTCACCGCGACCTCGGCGTGCGCGTCTGCATCGATGACTTCGGATCCGGCTTCTCCAATTTCCGACGCATCGCCGAGGCCTGGTATGACGCCATCAAGGTCAATCGGGAGCTGGTGCATGACCTGCACGGATCCTTCCGGCTGCAACGGTTCCTAGGTGCTTTCCTCGGCAGCGCCCATGCCCTGGGCAAGGTGGTGGGCATGGAGGGCGTGGCGGAGTACCGCGATCTGGTGGCGGCGATCCGGCTTGGCGCCGACGCCCTGCAGGGCCCCCTGATCGCCCGGCCGATGGCCCCCACCGATCTGCCGGTCTTCCTGGATCGTTCCCCCTGGGCCGACGCGGAGGGGGTCCACCGGGTGGTCTCTCCCCTGCGCTCCGGGGAGACCCAGCTGGAGCGCAGCCGCAGCAACGACCGCTCCGGCAGCCTTTCCCTGGAGCGTTACATCCTCGAAAACTGGGCGGGTCTGCGCAGCTTCGAGGAATTCGTGCTGCTGTTCGTCAATGAGCTGCGCAGCTGGGGGCTCGACGCCATGCGGCTTTCGCTGGCCTTCCTGCCCGACCGCGACGACGTCGATTGCTTTCAGTACATCTGGTACGCGAAGCGCCCCGGTGAGGTGGAAACCCTCTGCATGGGCCGGGATTTTCTCGAGAATCCGGAACACCTGGCCAGTCCCCTCCACTTCCTCGCCACCGGTTCCGGCAGGCTGCGCCAGCGCCTGGATGGTCCCGAGACGCCTGACTTCCCGTTCCTCCGCACCTTGCAGGAGCGGGGGGCCACCGACTACCTCGGCATCCGCCTCGAATCCCGTGGGGTCTCGATCCCGGTGCTCACCATCGCCCTCAAGGGGAAAAGCCGCTTCAGCGAACCCCAGATTCAGCGGATCGAATCCCTGAGCGCCCTGCTCAGCCTGTTGTTTCACAGCTTCGAGAGCGAACGGGCCAAGCGCCTGGCCCTGCTCGATCCCCTCACCCAGCTCGCCAATCGCCGCAGCTTCGACTCCTTCCTGATGGCGAATGCCGCCTCCTCCCGCCTCTCGGGTCGCACCATGGCCCTGCTGCTGCTGGACATCGACCGCTTCAAGGAGGTGAACGACACCTATGGCCATGCCCACGGGGATGACTGCCTCCGCCAGCTGGCGGAGATCCTGACTCTCCAGCTCCGCCAGGAACGGGACTTCCTGGCCCGCCTGGGCGGCGAGGAATTCGCGGTCATCCTGCTCGACAACAGTCTTGACCAGGTGCGCGCCATCGCCGAACGACTGCGGTCCAGCGTGGCCGCCATGCCGATCACCCACGCCAGACTCGGCTCCTCCCACCCGTTGACCGTCAGCATCGGCGCTGCCGTCTGGGAAGCCTCCTCGGGCCTCGTCTGCCAGGCCGAGGACCTGCAGCACCTCGCCGATGACTGCCTCTACCTGGCGAAAAACAACGGCCGCAACCAGGTGGTGTGCCACCGCCTCGGCGAGCCCTCCTCGCCTGGGCCCACCGGCCAGGCTGCCGCCCCCCCTCGGCGCAGACCAACCTCTCCCTGAGCTTGGCGGCGACCCGTCATGCCCGGTTGACCTCCGCCAGGGGCAGTCCCTCCCGCTGCAGCCGCTCCACCAGCCTCAGCCGCAGCTCCCGGCCCGCCCCCTCCTGGCTGCCGACCGTCGTCACCAGCCGCATCGCCACCCCGATCCCCTGGGGTGTCACGTCCGATATCCCCTGGAGGGTCGGCGGCTCCAGGAGTCGGGCCTGCCATTCCGGGTCGCGGGCGAAGGCCCCCAACTCCTCGTCGATCACCGCCAGGGCAGCGCGCAGCTCCCGGCAGCGGTGGGAGAGCATCAGGGTCACCACCAGGCCCGAGCGCAGCTTGGTTTGGTTGATCACCTCGCCGCAGTGGCTGTTCTGCAGCACGGCAACGCGTTGATCCGCGCCGCGCAGCTCGGTGCTCAGCACCCCCAGGTCGGCCACATCCCCGCTCAGTGCGCCGATCACGACGCTGTCGCCGATGGCGTAGCGATCGTCGAACAGGATCACCAGGCCGGCGACGAAATCGCGGAGCAGCCCCTGGAACACGATCGCCAGGGCCCCGAGCAGGGCGCCGCTCGCCAGCACGGCGTGGCCTTGGATCGCCTGCACACCGGGAATGTCCACCACGATCCAGAGGCCGGCCAGGAGCAGGCAGGTCAGATCCAGCAGGCGGCGCAGCACGCGCCTCAATGTCTGGTAGCGCTGCTTGCGGCGCTGGCGGTGGTCGGCCGGCACGTTCACGTTGGCCACCCATTGGCTCAGCCCCACCTCCAGCACGGCGCGGGCCGCCAGGTCGACGCTCCACAGCAGCACGAGCTTCGCGGCGATGCCCCAGGGCTGCAGCAGCAGCTCGAGGGCCATCGGCACCTGGCCGGGCACGGCAAAGGTCGCGACTCCGGCCATCGCCACCAGCAGGGCCACCACCCCCGCCAGGAGGGCCCGACTCAGGGCGTGCAGCGCGTGGATGGCCAGCCAGTGCCGCCGCCGCCTCTCCTCCACCCCGTAACGGTCTTCCAGTCGCCCGAGCCAGCGTCCGCAGAGCTGCCAGAGGCTCAGCCCCAGGGCCAGCAGGCCGCCGAGTCCGATCAGGGTCAGGGCCACCCGCAGCAGGCGCTGCCGCAGGGCCTCGGGCGCCATGAGCCGTCGCGCCAGCCGCAGCCGCTCCTGCAGCAGCCAGCGCCAACGCTCGGTCAGGGCGGCATTCTCCACCCCGTTGAGCCGTGCGTCCTCCTGGGTCACGGTGAGCAGGGGCAGCGGTTCGCTGCGCCCCGGCACCCGCGCCTCCAGGCGGTGCAGCCCCCCCGGGGTCGGCACCGCGACCACCCACAGGGCCTCGGGCGAACCGAGCAGGCTGGCGTTGGTCAGGCTGCAGGCACCGATCCCCCGTTGGGAGAAAAAGATCTGCACGAGCCATTCGGCAAGGGCTTCGCCGCCGCTGCAGAGCGAGCGGGCCCGGTAGAGCATCTCCAGGTTGCCCTCGATCACCTCCGCCCGTGTGCCGGCGTCCGGGCCCACCCCCCGGTTGCGAACCACCGGGGAGGCCACCGTGATCACCGGCACACCGAGGATGCGCACCTTGCCGAGGCGGTAGGCCCCCTGGCTGGCCGGTGGTGCCGTCGAGGGGGTCGGCGCCGAGGCCCCAGGCACCAGGGGAAGCAGGGCCACCCCCACCCCCACCAGCAGGGCCAGCAGGGCCCGGGCCAGCCGACGTCGCCGGGATCGAAACGCCTTCACTTCAAGAAGCTTCCTCCAGCCCGACGGACCGTCGCCAGTCCCGCACCACCCGCTCCAGCGGTTTCTGTTCCAGATCCACCGCGGCGTTCAGCCCCTGCATCGTGGCGGCATTCAGGCGTCCTGTCAGTCGCTCCACCGCCTGCGAGAGGCCGGCATGGCGACGCAGGCTGGCGCTGCGGAAGACCGGCACCGCGTCGTAAGGGGGAAAGTAATGGTGGTCGTCCGCCAGGATCACCAGATCCAGGGTGGGGATCAGGCCGTTGGTGCTGTCCCCGGCGATCAGATCCACCTGGCCCTCGGCCAGGGCGCGGTAGGTCAGGCCCAGGTCCATCGCCCGGGGGGCCGTCGCCAGCCGCAGCCCGTAGCGGCGCGCCAGGCCAGGCCAGCCATCCGGACGGTTCAGGAACTCGTAGCCGAAGGCCGCCCGCCAGCGCGCCGCCACCGGGGCAGCCTGGCTGAGCCTGCGCAGGCCGAGGCGTTCCGCGTCCGCCCTCCGGATCAGCATCGCGAAGCTGTTCTCGA
>JBIIND010000048.1:0-8724 GCA_044337665.1 Cyanobium sp. | reverse complement strand
CCTCACCGGTTCGGGCCAGCTGCCCAAGTTCGCCGAGGAGAGCTTCCGCTGCGCCGACGACGACCTCTGGCTCACCCCCACCGCCGAGGTTCCCCTCACCTCCTTCCACCGCGATGAGGTGATCCCCGCCGACCAGCTGCCGCTGCGCTACGTCGCCCACACCCCCTGCTTCCGCCGCGAGGCCGGCTCCTACGGCCGCGACACCCGCGGCCTGATCCGCCTGCACCAGTTCAACAAGGTGGAGCTCTACTGGTTCACCCGAGCCGAAGACTCCGACACCGCCCACGAGCAGCTCACCCGCGACGCCGAAGCGATCCTCGAGGCCCTGGAGCTGCCCTACCGCCGCATCGAGCTCTGCGGCGGCGACCTGGGCTTCTCCGCCGCCCGCACCTTCGATCTGGAGGTGTGGCTGCCCGGGGCCGGCACCTACCGGGAGATCTCAAGCTGCAGCACCTGCGGCGACTTCCAGGCCCGGCGGGCGAACATCCGCACCCGGCTTGAGAAAGGCACCGCCCTGGTGCACACCCTCAACGGCAGCGGCCTGGCGATCGGCCGCACCATGGCTGCCCTGCTGGAGAACGGCCAACAAAGCGACGGCAGCGTGCGGCTCCCCGCCGCCCTGGTGCCCTACTTCGGCGCCGACACGCTGGTCCCCAGCTGAAGCGCCCGGCGCACCAGCGCATCGCTCACCTCCGGCAGAGGAGCCCCGACGCGCACGATGCCCAACTCCTGCTGCACCTGCTGCAGCGCCTCCATGCCGGCGGCCACGCTGCCCCCAGGGGCCAGCATCTGTTGCTGCTGCGCGAGCGGAAAGATGCCCAGCGATTCCTGAGAGCGCTGGATCGCACTTTCGCTCACCCCCTGCAGGGCCGCCAGGGCGCTGAGGGCCTCCGCCGGTTGCTGGCGCGCCCAAGCATGGGTCCACTGCCAGGCGAGCAGCAGCCGGGCGAGCTCCTCGCGATGGCTGGTCAATACGTGGGGATCCACCACCAGCACATCGAGGATCTGGCCGGGCAGGGCGCGGCTATCAAAGGCCACCCGGGCGATGCCGAGCCGCAGCACCAGGTCGCTGAAGGGGGGATAGGTAGCTGCGGCGTCGATGCGGCCGTTGTTGAGGGCTGAAGCCATCTCCTCGGGGGCCGTCGGCACCAGGCGCACGTCGGCGATGTCGAGATCGACGCTGGCGAGGGCGCGGCTGGTGAGGAAGGGGCCGAGGCTGGAGGGGGCCACCCCCACCCGCCGCCCCCGCAGACCGCTCAGATCGCCGATAGAGCGATGCACGATCAGCTGGTCGCCGCCGCGCGACTCATCGAGCACCAGCACCACCACGGGGCAGCGCTGCGGAAGGCGGCTGCAGATGTCGACCACCTCCACGGTGGTGAGGGGCGCCAGCGCCACCTTGCCCTGGAGCCAGGCCTGCACGATCTCCTGGGGATTGCGGTAGGGCACGAGGTTCATGGCCATGCCGGCGGCCCGATCGAACCCCCGCTGGTGGGCCAGCTGGAGATAGGCGGTGCCCAGCCAGGGCGCCACGGGCACCGTCAGGCCGTTGCCCCCCGGGGGGCCGGAAGCATCAAGACAACCCGCCAGGGCGACGGCTGCTAGCGCCACCAGGCTGGCCCGGGCCGCACGCCAGGGGCTCCGGCACGGCGGGGTAGGGCCGGGCATGTCCCTGATCCGCTGCATGGCGCCGAGGTTAGTGGGGCCTGGGCCACCCCATCGGCCGACGCCATTGCCGCCACAATGGACCCACTGTGAAGGTTGGTCTACATGGGGGTTCTCACCGCCCTGGCGATCCTGGCGCTGTTGATCGTGGTCCATGAGGCCGGCCACTTCCTGGCGGCCACCTGGCAGGGGATCCGGGTCAGCGGCTTCTCGATCGGCTTCGGGCCCGCCCTGCTCCACCGGCGGCGCCGGGGCGTCACCTACGCCCTGCGGGCGATCCCCCTGGGCGGCTACGTCGCCTTTCCCGACGACGACGAGGAGAGCGGCGTCGCTCCCGACGATCCCGATCTGTTGCGCAACCGTCCCCTTCCCCAGCGGGCGCTGGTGATCGCCGCCGGGGTGCTGGCCAACCTGCTGCTCGCCTACCTGGTGCTGCTCGGCCAGAGCGTGGTGCTGGGCATCCCCGATGGCTTCTCCGCCACTACCGGCGTGCTGGTGAGCGGTATCCAGCCGGGCCAGCCCGCCGCCATCGCCGGTCTTCAGCCCGGCGACCGGATCCTCGCCATCGATGGACAGCGGGTGGGAGGGGGCCAGGGGGCCGTCGCCGGCCTGGTGGAGCGCATCCGCAGCGCCCCCGGGCAGAGCCTGCAGCTGGAGGCGGAGCGGGCCGGCCGCCCGCTTCAACTCCGGCTCTCCCCCACCGAGCTGGGTGGCTTCGGTCGCATCGGCGCCCAGCTGCAGCCCGACGGGATGGAGAGCTTCCGGGCCCCCCGCGGGCCTCTGGAGCCCTTCCGACAGGCCAATCATGATTTCACAACCCTGGTGCTCCGCACCGTCGCCGGATTCGGCACCCTCCTCACCCACTTCAACGAAACCGCCTCCCAGGTGTCCGGTCCGGTGAAGATCGTCGAGATGGGGGCCTCCCTCGCCCAGCAGGGGGGCAGCGGCCTTTTTCTGTTCACGGCCCTGATCTCGATCAACCTCGCGGTGCTCAACGCCCTGCCGCTGCCGATGCTCGATGGCGGCCAGTTCTGCCTGCTGCTGCTGGAGGGTCTGAGGGGCCGGCCCCTGCCGGAACGCTTCCAGGCCGCCTTCCTGCAGTCCGGCTTCGTGTTCCTGGTGGGGCTGAGCCTGGTGCTGATCGTCAAGGACACCAGCCAGTTGCAGGCGGTGCAGCAGTGGCTGGGCCGCTGAGGCCGGTCGACCGACGGGTAGAGTTGGGCCCTGAACTTCTTGCACCAGCGGCGGCCGCATGGCGAAAAAGTCGATGATCGCGCGCGATTTGAAGCGCCGGAAAACCGTTGAGCGCTTCGCCGCCCGGCGCAGTGCCCTGCAGGCCTCCTTCGAGGCCGCCGCCGATCCCATGGAGCGTCTGGAGATCCACCGCAAGATCCAGGGCCTGCCCCGCAACAGTTCCCGGGTGCGGCTCCGCAACCGCTGCTGGGCCACCGGCAAGCCCCGGGGCGTCTACCGCGATTTCGGCCTGTGCCGCAACCAGCTGCGCGAGCGGGGCCACAAGGGCGAACTCCCCGGCCTGGTGAAGTCGAGCTGGTGAGTCGGCGGGGCAGCTCCGATGCCCCCCGCCCCGCCACGGCCCGATCCGGCCCAGCCCTCCGCGCTCTGGCCCACGACCTGGTGGCGTGCCGCCTACGCCCAGGGTCTTTTTCCCATGGCCGACCCCTCCACGGGTCGGCTTCAGCTGTACCGCAGCCTGCAGCGGGCCATCCTTCCCCTGGATGAACGCTTTCACGTGCCCCGCTCCCTGCGACGCCAGCGTCGAGCGGGCCGCTTTGGGCTCCATCTCAACCGAGCCTTCGACGCGGTGCTGGCCGATTGCGCTGACCGCCCGAGCACCTGGATGAGTCCAGAACTTCTGCGGATCTACCGCCAGCTCCATCACGACGGGCTGGCCCACAGCGTCGAGCTTCACGATGACGAGGGGCTCGCCGCCGGTCTGCTCGGCCTGGGCATCGGCGCCTGCTGGATCGGCGAGTCGATGGCGCACCGACGCTCCCAGGCGGGCAATCTGCTGCTGGTGGAGCTGGTGGCGGCCCTGGCCGCCGGCGGTTTCCGCCTGTTCGACGTGCAGCTCAGCAATGCCCACCTGCAGCGCTTCGGCTGCCTCGAGATCGAAGGCGAGGACTACCTGCGGGAGCTGGCGGAGGCCGTGCGCCTGCCCGCAACCCTAAAACTTCAGGACGCTTGCCTGACCAGTGAAGCCTGGGTGGCACAATGACATGGAACAGAGCGGACATAACTGCCAGTGCAGGAAAAAGCGCAAGGAAAAACGCAAGTGATCTCCTTTGATGGTCGGGAGATCCGATTCACAAGCGGTCTCTACGCACCCCAGGCCGGTGGATCCGTCCTGGTCGAGTGCGGGGACACCTCCATCCTCGTGACCGCCACCCGGTCCAACCCCCGGGAGGGGATCGACTTTCTCCCCCTGATCTGCGACTACGAGGAGCGTCTCTACGCCGCGGGCCGTATCCCCGGCAGCTTCATGCGGCGCGAGTCCCGTCCCCCCGAGCGGGCCACCCTCATCGCCCGGCTGATCGACCGGCCGATGCGGCCCCTCTTCCCGCTCTGGCTGCGGGACGACCTGCAGATCGTGGCCACCTGCCTCTCCCTCGACGAGCGCGTGCCCCCCGATGTGCTGGCGGTGACCGGCGCCTCCATGGCCACCCTGCTCGCCAGGCTGCCCTTCCACGGCCCGATGGCGGCGGTACGGGTCGGCCTGCTGGGCGATGACTTCGTGCTCAACCCCAGCTACCGGGAGATCGAACGCAGCGACCTCGATCTGGTGGTGGCCGGCACCCCCGCCGGCGTGGTGATGGTGGAAGCGGGAGCCAACCAGCTGCCCGAGCAGGACGTGATCGAGGCGATCGACTTCGGGTACGAAGCGGTGAGCGAGCTGATCAAGGCCCAGCTGACCCTGATCGGCGAACTCGGGGTCGAGCCGGTGGTGCCCGCAGACAAAACCGACGACCCCACCCTGCCCCAGTGGCTGGAGAAGCAGGGTGCCGAGCCGATCGGCGAGGTGCTGGCCCAGTTCAGCCAGACCAAACCCGAGCGGGATGCCCGCCTCGACGCGATCAAGGCCGAGCTCGTCGAGAAGATCGGCGCCCTCAAGGAGGACGATCCCGTCAAGCTGGCCGCCAGCGCGAATGGCAAGGCCCTGGGCAACGCCTACAAGAGCCTCACCAAGAAGCTGATGCGCCAGCAGATCCTGCGCGACGGCAAGCGGGTCGACGGCCGTGCCCTCCACGAGGTGCGTCCGATCAGCGCAGCCGCCGGCGTGCTGCCCAAACGCGTGCATGGCTCCGCCCTGTTTCAGCGCGGCCTCACCCAGGTGCTCTCCACGGCCACCCTCGGCACCCCGAGCGACGCCCAGGAGATGGACGACCTCAACCCGGCCAACGAAAAGACCTACCTGCACCATTACAACTTCCCCCCCTACTCCGTGGGCGAAACCCGGCCGATGCGCTCGCCGGGCCGGCGGGAGATCGGCCACGGCCTGCTGGCGGAGCGGGCGATCCTGCCCGTTCTCCCCAGCAAGGAATCCTTCCCCTACGTGCTGCGGGTGGTGAGCGAGGTGCTCAGCTCCAACGGCTCCACCTCGATGGGCTCGGTGTGCGGCAGCACCCTGGCGCTGATGGATGCGGGCGTGCCGATCAAGGCGCCGGTCAGCGGCGCCGCCATGGGCCTGATCAAGGAGGGCGATGAGGTGCGCATCCTCACCGACATCCAGGGCATCGAGGACTTCCTCGGGGACATGGACTTCAAGGTGGCCGGCACCGAAAAGGGCATCACCGCCCTACAGATGGACATGAAGATCACCGGCCTGGCCATGACCACGGTGGCGGAAGCCATCAACCAGGCCCGTCCCGCCCGCCTGCACATCCTCGAGAAGATGCTGGAGGCGATCGACAAACCCCGCGAGATCCTCAGCCCCCACGCCCCGCGGCTGCTCAGCTTCCGCATCGATCCGGAGCTGATCGGCACCGTGATCGGCCCCGGCGGCCGCACGATCAAGGGCATCACCGAGCGCACCAACACCAAGATCGACATCGAGGATGGCGGCATCGTCACGATCGCCAGCCACGACGGCGCCGCCGCCGAGGAGGCCCAGCGGATCATCGAAGGCCTCACCCGCCGGGTGAGCGAGGGGGAAACCTTCAACGGCGCGGTCACCCGCGTCATCCCGATCGGGGCTTTCGTCGAGATCCTGCCCGGCAAGGAGGGGATGATTCACATCTCCCAGCTCTCCGAAGCCCGGGTGGAAAAGGTGGAGGACGTGGTCAACGTCGGCGACCAGGTCACCGTGCGGGTGCGCGAGATTGACAACCGCGGCCGCATCAACCTCACCCTGCGGGGCGTGCCCCAGCAGGAACCCACCCCGGTCTGACCGACAGACGCCACTCAGACGGCGAAACCCGGATCAATCACGGCCATCGCGGTCGCAGCACGCCGACAGATCTCGGCATGCTGCGGCCCATGGCTGGCGATCAGGCAACCGGCCTGGCGCACATCGCCGGTGTTGTAGTGAAGCGGCCGGCCGTCCGCGTGGCTGAAGCCACCACCGGCGGCCCGCAGGATCGCCTCCGGGGCGGCCATGTCCCAGTCCTTGGGGGCGCTGCGGCCGGAGAGGGAGATGTAGAGGTCACTCTCGCCTCGCAGGATGGAGGCCACCTTGCCGCCCACGCTGCCCATCGCAACCGTCTCCGCGAGCGGGAGGGAGGCCAGCAGCCGCTCGAGACGCTCGTCCCGATGGCTTCGGCTGGCCACCAACACCAGCGCCTCCAGCTCCCTCCGGGGGCTGAGGGTGGCCGCGAAACGCTCGCCACAGCGGTTCTCCCGCCAGGCCTCGCCCCTGCTGGCGCCCGGAACCCCGAACCACAGCTCGTCCTTCTCCGGCAGCACCACCACCCCCAACACCGCCACCTGCTTCCGCACCAGGGCCAGATGCACGGCGTACTCCCCGGTTCCCTGCAGGAAGTCGCGGGTACCGTCGAGGGGATCGAGGATCCACAGCCACTCGGCCGCCAGCGGTTCCCCCTCCCGCAGCTGCTCCCGCGCCGTCTCCTCGCTCAGCAGGAGCCAGCCGGCCTCAGGGAAGGCCTGGGCCAGCCCGTCGAGCAGAAAGCGGTTCACCGCCAGATCCGCCGCCGTCACCGGCCCCTCGCCGCCGTGATCCACGCTCAGGGCCGTGGGGAAGCCGTAGGGCGGCGTCTCCCCGCGGGCGTAGGCGCGCAGGATGTCGGCGGCCCCCCAGCTCAGGCGCCGCAACTCCGTCAGCAGGGCATCGGAGGCAACGCCACCAGGCAGGTCGAAGGGGGCGGCCATCATGGGGAAAAAGGAGCATTGTGCAGGAAGCGGCGCCCCCACCCGTCGGTGAACCCACCCCGGGCACGCTGTACCTGGTGGGCACCCCGATCGGCAACCTCGACGACCTCTCGCCGCGGGCGCGCCGGGTGCTGGAGGGTGTCGACCGGATTGCCTGTGAAGACACCCGCCACAGCGGCTTGCTGCTGCAGCGCCTCGGCATCCGCGGCCGCTGCCTGAGCTACCACCAGCACAACCAGAGCCAGCGCATCCCCCAGCTGCTGGAGGCCCTGGCGCAAGGGGAATCCCTGGCGCTGATCAGCGACGCCGGCCTGCCGGGCATCTCCGATCCGGGGGAGCCGCTGGTGGCGGCGGTACGCGCCGCCGGCCAACCGGTGATCTGTGTGCCCGGTCCCTGCGCCGTCACCACGGCACTGGTGAGCAGCGGCCTTCCCAGCGGGCGCTTCTGCTTCGAGGGCTTCCTGCCCCCCAGGCCGGCCCAGCGGCGGCAGCGGCTGGCCGAGCTGGCCGACGAGGAGCGCACCGTGGTGCTGTTCGAGTCGCCGCACCGGCTGGTGGCGCTGTTGGAGGATCTGGAGGCCCTGCTTGGCGATCGCCCGCTGCAGGTGGCCCGCGAACTGACCAAACGCCATGAGGAGCAGGTGGGGCCGACCGTGCGAGCCGCCCTCGCCCACTTCCGCTCCCAGCCCCCCCAGGGGGAGTGCACCTTGGTGCTGGGCGGCCGCCCGCCCCTCGCCGCGTCGGAGTGGGACGAGGCGGCACTGCGCCGCCAGCTGGGGGCACTGGTGGCGGAGGGCTTCAGCCCCCGGGAGGCCGCCCGCGAACTGGCGGGGCGCAGCGGCCACAGCCGGCGTGCGCTCTACGCCCTGCTGCACAGGGGGCCGGATCGTCCCAGCACGGCAGACTGAGTCGATTGCCGTCGTTGTCGCGATGTTGCTGCGTCTGCGCCTGCTGATCGGCAGCCTGCTGGGGGGCGTCCTGCTGCTGCTGGCCCTCTGCCTGGGCGCCCAGAACCTGGACGACCGCCGCTCCCTGCAGCTGGGGTTGGGACGCACCGCCCCCCTTCCCACGGGTTTCGTGGTGGGGCTGGCCCTGGCCGTGGGGGTGGCCTGCGGCGGCTCGGCGGCGGCCCTGCTGCTGCCGCGGCGCGATCAGCTGCCCGGCAGGGAATAGAGAGCGCCCTCGATCAGCACGCGGCTGATCCCCTGGGCCACCAGGAAGCGGGATGTGCGCTCCAGCACACGGGGATCGGGGATCTTGATCACCCGCTGGCTGCGGCCGCACTGGCGCTTGGCCTGCCGGGGATTGAGGAACATCACCAGGGCCTGGCGCTGTTGTTCTTCCTGGGCGAGCGGCCCGAGCTCCGGAAAGTCGCTGAGCGGCCGGGCCTGCAACTCCACGGTCTTGTCGACGAGCATGTAGGCGCTGGGGGGGAGGGTGGCGTCGGCCAGGGGCCTGACCTCAAGCGCAGACCCCTCCCGAGCGGCGACGGCCTGGGAGAACAAGGCGGCCAGGTTGCCGCCGTCACTGTCCTCCTCGAGCAGGTCATCCTCGTCCTCGTCATCCCCGAAATCATCGGCATCGTCGATAGCGAGAACCCCCCGGGCCGCCTCTGGGTCCAACTGCTCAGGTTCCGCCGCAGCGGGCTCTGCCGCTTCCCGCTCGGCAACCTGGATTTCGGCGCCAACCGCGCCCCCTTCCCCTCCCAGGTCCCGA
>JBIIND010000047.1:0-8750 GCA_044337665.1 Cyanobium sp. | reverse complement strand
CGGCCAGCAGCTCGTCGTCGTCTGCCGCCATCGCTTCCGTGTAGAGCACAGGGCCCTGATCGGCCGTCAGTGCCTGTCGGCTGAGGAAATCGAGGAACAGCCCGAGCATCAGGGTGTCTTCTTCTGCCTCGCCCGGCTGCTGTTCTTCTGGCTCCAGGCGTAGCAACAGCGTGCTGTCGTCCAGCACCTCCATGCGGCCGGCGACTCCAGCGAACTGGGGATGGTCCCGGTAGAAGGCTGCCGGAAGCCGCAGGCCGGAGGAGTTACCGATCCGGGCCGGTGTGACGCGGTAAGGACGGACAGCCATGGCAAGCGACGCCTCACGGCAGGACTTACGTCATGTTAGTCCGTTTCGCGACACCAGCGGGCAGATCTTCACGCTGCAGACCGCTGTGGGACCTGGGCGCTACGGTGCGCCTCTGGAATGGCCCGGCCGCGCAAGCAAGAAACCCGCCGAGAGATCCGCATCGCCTCGGTGCATCGGCCCGTAGCCGCACGACGTACCCCGCGCCGAGGCCCTGATCCTGGCCTCGAATCCGCAGCTCGTGCTTGGGCACCAGGCTGTCGTGCGAGTGCTCTGAGGCCCCGTTCCCCTGCGGCGCCGGCGATGTTCAGCCACAAGGAAGTGCGCTTCGTGGCCTGCCCGGCCACCAGGCCCGGTAGCGGGGTGCCGGGCAGCTCCTGCGGCGGCCGCTGGGTGCTGCCCCTCTGCGCTCAGGCAGTCACCACCGCCGGCACCTGGCCATCGTCCCCCACCGGGACAATGCAACCGCATTATCAGGGGATTGGCTCAGGTGGCTGTCCCATGACTGTTCGCCCCTCGCCCCCGCTGTCCACTCCGGTCGACTCAGCGCTGGATGGGGTGGAATCGTCCCTGACGGATCGCTATCAGACCACCGTGCCGCAACCGGTGCGCAGGGCCCTGGGGCTGGGCAAGCGCGACCGCATCCGCTACTCCTTCCGCGCCAATGGTGAGGTGGTGCTGCACGCGTCAGCCCAGACGCAGCAGAGGAGGATCCGGCACTGGCGCCATTCCTGACCCTGCTCGAGCAGGACATCAGCCGCCACCCCGAACGCCTCCAGCCCATCACCGCCGATCTGGTGGACCGTCTCCACAGCCTTGTTGGTGATCTCGATGTGGATCTCGATGCCCCACTGCCGGATGACGACACGCGCCTCTGACTGTGGACACCCGCGATGAGGTGCCCCTGCAGATCCATGGCTGGCGGCTCTATGCCCATCGCCACTGGCGACGGGCAGCGCGCCTACGGCAGCAAGACCGATGCCTACCGGGTCTTCCAGTCGATGCTGGCCAGCGGCCAGCCGCCGGACAACTGGGAAGAGCTCCTGCAAGACGCCACGCAGGCCGGCGTGTCCGCCAGCGGCGGCGCCGGCAGACTGGGTGACAAGCGGTCTGACCCCACTCCCCATGCGATTCGTGGCGCTGGCTGTCCTGCTGGCCCTGATGGCCTTCTTCGCCGCCGGGGAATTCGCCCTGATCCGCCTGCGGCCCAGCCGGGTGCAGCAACTGCTGGAGGACGGGGAACCCGGGGCGCGGGCGGTGGCGCGGCTGCAGCAGCGCCTGCGCCGGGTCCTCGTCGCCACCCAGCTGGGGGCGGTGCTGGCCCTCCTGGCGATCGGCTGGATCGGCCGCAGCCTGGCGGCGGAGCTGATGGTGCGGCTCGGGCGCGGGGATCTGCAGGCCTGGTTCGACCTCGGGGTGTTCCTGGTGCTGGCGCTGCTCGCCACCCTGATCGGCGGCCTGCTGCCCAAGGCCTGGGTGCTGCATCGCCCCGAAGCCTCGGCCCTGCAGATGGCGCCGCTGCTGGAATCGCTCACCCACACCCTCGCGCCCCTGCTGCTGCTGATCGAGCGCCTCACCGGCGGCCTGTTGCGGCTGCTCGGCCTGCCCCGCAACTGGGATGAGCTCGTGCCGGTGCTCTCCGCCGGCGAACTGGAAACCCTGATCGAGAGTGGCAGCGTCACCGGGCTGATGCCCGATGAGCGCAGCATCCTCGAGGGGGTGTTCTCCCTGCGGGACACCCTGGTGCGCGAGGTGATGGTGCCCCGTTCCGGCATGGTCACCCTGCCGCTGGAGGTCACCTTCGCCGGGATGATGGAGGCGGTGCACGCCAGCCAGCACGCCCGCTTCCCGGTGATCGGCAGCTCACTCGACGACGTGCGCGGCCTGCTCGACCTGCGCCGCCTCGCCGCGCCGATCGCCCGGGGCGAGCTGCGGCCGGAAACCGCGCTGGCGCCCTATCTGCTGGAGGTGGCGCGGGTCCAGGAGAGCGCCTCGCTCGCCGACCTGCTGCCGCTGATCCGCAGCGGCAAACCCCTGCTGATCGTCGTGGACGAGCACGGGGGCACCGAAGGTCTGGTGACCGTGGCGGACCTCACCGGCGAGATCGTCGGCGAGGACGAGAACCCACTGGAAGCGGCGGAGGATCTGCAGGCGCTGGTGGAGGGCGGCTGGTCGGTGGCCGGAGATCTGGAGATCTTTGAGCTGAACCGCCAGCTCGGTCTGCGGCTGCCGGAGGCGGAGGGTCACCACACCCTGGCGGGCTTCCTGCTGGAGCGGCTGCAGCACATCCCCGCCCCCGGGGAAGGACTGCGCTGGAAGGGCTTCCGCTTCGAGGTGCTGACCATGGACGGACCGCGCATCGAGCGGGTATGGATCCGACCGGTCCCAGGGGAGGGGCAGGTGACAGGGGATGGGGCGTCCTGAGGGGCGGAACGGAAGCCGCCATCGCCACGGCGGGAGGCGATCGCCGATAATTGCGAAGACTCCGGCTTGCGTGTGCCCATGAACCCTGTCCGCGTCGGGGTCATCGGCATCGGCAACATGGGCTGGCACCACGCCCGCGTGCTCAGCCTGCTGCGGGACGCCGATCTGGTGGGGGTGGCGGATCCGGCCGCGGGCCGCGGCCAGCTGGCGGTCGAGCAGTTCGGCTGCCGCTGGTTCGCCGACTACCGGGAGATGCTCGGGGAGGTGGAGGCGGTCTGCATCGCCGTGCCCACCCTGCTGCACCACCGGGTCGGCCTGGCCTGCCTGGAGGCCGGCTCCCACGTGCTGATTGAAAAACCGATCGCCGCCACCCAGGAGGAGGCCGCCGACCTGATCCGGGCGGCGGAGACGGCTGGCCGGCTGCTGCAGGTGGGCCACATCGAGCGCTTCAATCCCGCCTTCCGCGAGCTGCTCAAGGTGGTGGGAGGCGAGGAGATCGTGGTGCTGGAGGCGCGGCGCCACAGCCCCAACCCCGACCGCGCGAACGACGTGTCGGTGGTGCTCGACCTGATGATCCACGACATCGACCTGGTGCTGGAGCTGGCGGCCGCGCCGGTGGTGCGCCTGGCCGCCGCCGGCGGTCGCAGCTCCGAAGGTCCGATCGATTATGTGAACGCAACCCTCGCCTTCGCCAACGGCGTGGTGGCCAGCCTCACCGCCAGCAAGATGGCCCATCGCAAGGTGCGGCGGCTCTACACCCACTGCCGCAACAGCCTGATGGAAACCGATTTCCTCAACCACAACCTGCGCATCCACCGCCGCTCGCACGGCTCATTCAGCGCTGATCACGGCGAGCTGGTCTACCGGAATGATGGCTTCATCGAGGAGGTGAGCACCACCTCGATCGAGCCCCTCTACGCCGAACTGGAGCATTTCCTGCGCTGCGTGCGTGGCGAGGAGAAACCGGCCGTGGATGGCCTGCAGGCCTCCCGCGCCCTGCAGCTGGCCGACCTGATCGAGCAGTGCGTGGAGCAGCCGAATCTGTGCATGGCGCTGGACGCGCCGATCTGAGGGCTCAGGCCGCCAGCGGGCTGACCTCCGTGAGCTGCTGCAACGCCAGCAGTTGCCAGCGGCGGCAGGCCGCCGGGGAGGAGCGATAGAAGAGATTCCAGGCATCCCCCTTGTGGGCGCCGTAGTCGGCGGCGGCTACCTGGGGATGCAACTGCTGCCAACCCACGCGCACGGCGTGGCCGATCACCACATCGAGGGCCAGGTCGTCGTCGAACTGCACCTGGGGGTTGGCGGTGACGAAGGCGATCAGGGTGAGCAGGGTCTCGGTGCAGAGCTGCCGGTACTCCGGCGCTTCGATCTTGCCCAGCAGCTGCTCCACCAGCGAGGCGAAATTGCGCTCACCCGGTGTCTTCTCACTCAGCAGCGGTGCGCTCTCGAGCCGGTTGCGCCGCTCCAGCTTGTCGCCGATGACGATGCCGCGGCAGTGGTGCAGCAGGTCCCAGATGCCCGCGTGGAAATTACGGGGCACCCGCGCCAGGGCCCCGAGGCGCTTGCGGTGCTGCAGCCAGCCGCCGCCCTTCGGCAGCTCCTCCAGCGGAGCGGGAACCTGCCAGCGCACCCGGCCGCGCAGGTGCAGCTGCTCCTTGCGCTGCAGCGCCGCCCGGGCGTGCTCCACATCGGCCAGCACCGCCCGCAGGCGCCGCCGGATCTGGTGCGGGGGCAGGCTGCAGAGGGCCTCAAAGGCATCGCTGGGGCTGCGGTCCTCCGCGGCGGCCAGCTCGCTGGTGAGCAGCAGCAGCAGCTGACCGAGCTGCAGGGTGAGGCTGCCGCTGAGCAGGTTGGGCTCATGCCGCGCCAGGCCGTCGAGGGCGAGCAACAGCTCCTGCTGCAGCATCCCCTCGCGGGCGTCCTCGCCGCCGTAGCGACGGATGCGGGCGGCGATCGAGAGGCTCCCCAGGGGCTGGCTGATCAGGGCCTCGTTGGTGTAGTTCCGGCCGACCACCACCTGCTTCTGGCGCACCAGCAGATCGGTGAGGGCATCCTCCAGGCGGGGGTGCACCAGGCCCATGGCGCCGGCGGCGCGGCGCACCACATTCCAGTCGGCCCGGGCCAGGGCGCGACGGTAGACCTCCTGCAGCAGGGCCATCAGCCTCACCGGCCGCCCGGGCATCGGGCCCTGCAGACGGGCATTCGGACCGAGCCGGCGACCGAGCAGCTCCAGCACCTCCGCCTGCTCCTCCAACGAGTGGCTATGCCAGAGGCGCTCGGCCAGATCCGCGACGGGGATCTCCTCCAGCTCCTGCTCCTGCTGGGCGGTGAGGGGGGTATGGCTGGTGCTCGGCGGCAGCAGCGTCTGCTGACTGGGCCACAGATGGCAGGCGGCGAGCGCCTGATCGGAGAGCTCCACCACACTGGCCTGACTCACCAGCTCCCGCAGCGGCGCCAGCTGCACCGGCACCCCCTCCAGCTGGCCGCTGAGCAGCTCACGGCCGAGGCTCAGGAAGGCCTCGGGGTCGCGCTGGAACGCGGCGGCGGCAACCGGCACCAGGAGCAGGGGTGCCCCGGCCCCGCGCCAGTGGCGGCGCAGCAACCGCACCTCCGCCGCCACCGTGTCCACCAGTTGCAGCGGATCGTCGGCCAGGTAGAAGGTGTCCTCTTCGAGCACCGCGGGCAGGTAGGCCACCCGCTCGTCGCCCAGCTGATAGAGACGGGCGGTGGCCATGGTCTCCATGCGCACGGAGGGATGGCCGGTGAGGCCCAGGCTGGCGTTGGCCCCCACCGTGGCCATGCGCTGGGCCAGTTCGCGGGAGCTGGCGATGCGGGGCGATCCGGCATCGTCCGGCTGGCCAGCATCGAGGGGCGGGGCCACCGGCAGGCCGGCCTGGCGCAGGGCAGCGGCGATGGAGCCGTCGGCGGGCACCAGGCTCACCAGCACCTCGCTGGCCCCCAGGGGGGCCCCGAGACGGCGCTGGCTGGGATCGAGATCCTCCGGTGTGATCAGCCCATGGAGCAGCAGATCGGAGAGCCAGGTGAGGCTCTGGGTCCACAGCAGGGGCACGTTCTCATTCGGGTGGCGGGGCTGGCTGCCCGGGTTGCGCCGCTCCGCCGCGATCGAGCCCTCCGGCACGACGTAGAGCTCGGGCAGCAGCGGCACGCCGTCCACCGTCACGCTCAGCTCTTCAAGGCGACGGCGCCAGCGGTGCGCCTCCTCCCAGCGCCCCTCACAGCAGGCGGTGATCAGCTCGTAGGCGTGGAACAGGGGCCATTCGCACTCGATGTGCTCGAACTCGGCCAGCTCCTCGGGCTCGTAGTGCAGGCGGGTGACGTCCTCCACCACACATTGATGGCCGTCGCGGCGAAACCGCTTGTAGCCATAGGCGCCACCCAGGTCGCCGCGGATCTTGGCGCGGGTGCGGTCCACCAGGGCCGGATCGTCCACCGCCCAGGCCGGGTAGCCGATCACCGAAAGGCAGGCGCTGTCGGCCTCCTTGCTGCCCGATTCGCGCGGCAGCAGGCCGACGAGGGCGCGGCGCAGCCGCACGATGGCGTCGTGGGGGATCACCAGGCAGCAGCTGCCGTCTCCGTGGGGGCCGAAGAGGTCGACGCCGTCGAGGGCCTCCAGGGCGGCCTTGACCAGGCCGATCGAGCTGGCGTTGCGCTCCGGCAACCCGTGATTGCCCTTGTCGCCCCGCTCCCAGATGCCGTAGTCGGCCACCCGGTAGGCCCGGCACACGTAGTAGACGAGATTCTGGACGAAGTCCCGCTCGTGGCGGGTCTGGACCACCACGAGGCCGGAGCGGGTGAGCTGGGCCAGCTGGAGCAGAAACAGGCCGGTGGCGTCAAGCTGCAGGTGGCCCCAGCCATCGTCCGGCACCACCGGTTCCCCGCTGCCGGTGTCGAACTTGGCGTGAATGGCGTCGAGCGGGTCGAGGCTGCTCTTGAAGCGCTCCACCTTGGCCGATTGGCGCAGCATGGCGGAGAGGAGACCCCGCATCAGCTGCAGCACCCGCTGCTCCAGCTCGAAGGAGCGGCGGCAGGGTCCGCGCAGGCGGCGGTGGGCCAGGGCCAGGCCCCAGACGCACTGGATCGAGTAGACGCAGTCGCGCACCCAGGCGTCACCGTAATTGCCGTGAATGGTGTGGGCCGTGCTGGCGGGCAGCAGGCCGGTGAGCGGATGCTGCCGGCTGAGCACCACAGCCTCGATGCGCCGGTCCAGCTCCTGGAGCACAGCCCAGGCCTGGGAATCCAGGGCGCCCAGGGGAGGGGGAACCGCGGGGTCGGCCCCGGAGAGGGAAGCGCCGGCGTGCGCCGGAACGGTGGAGACGGGACCCTGGGCCATGTTGCGTTCGCCACCGGAGGCTGAGCCATAGATTTTCTCCTGCTGACCCCCCCGGCCATGGCAGCGATCGTGACCACCCCTGACCGCGCCCGCGTGTTAGGAATTCCTGTGAATGTCTGCGGCGACGTCTTCGCGGCGGCCCTGGCCCTCCATGGCAGCGGCGGCGGCCAGGTGGTCACCCTCAACGCCGAGATGACCATGGCGGCCCGGGCCGAGCCGGCCCTGGCGGCGGTGATCGAGTCGGCTGAACTGGTCATCCCCGATGGCGCCGGTGTGGTGTGGGCGCTGGGGCGGCAGGGGTACCGGGTGCGGCGCAGCCCGGGCATCGAACTGGCCCGACGGCTCCTGGAACACGGGGCCGGCCGGGGTTGGCGGGTGGCGCTGGTGGGCTCCTCACCGGAAACGATGGCGCGCCTGGAGGAGCGCCTGACCGCGGAGATTCCGGGGCTGAGGCTCGCCCTGGCCTGCCATGGCTACCAGAGCGCGGAAACCTGGCCGGGCATCGAGCGGCGGCTTCAGGAACTGCAGCCCGATCTGGTGCTGGTGGCCCTGGGGGTGCCACGGCAGGAGAGCTGGATCCACAACCTGCAACCACGCACGGGTCTGTGGATGGGGGTGGGGGGGAGCTTTGATGTCTGGGCCGGGGTCAAGAAGCGCGCGCCGGGGTGGATGGGCGCCCTGCGGATCGAATGGCTCTACCGGCTGCTGAAGGAGCCCTACCGCTGGCGTCGCATGCTCGCCCTGCCCCGATTCGCCTGGGCGGTGCTGCGTCAGGGGTAATGCTCTTCGGGCTTGAGGTCTTCCTCCTGCGGCGGAGGGGCCGGGATTTGCTCGGCCTGGGCCTCCTCCGAATCCAGCAAGGATTGGACGTGGGGGTCGAGGGTTCCGAGACGGTTCATGCCGGGGAAGAGGAGCCGCTCCAGCAGGGTGGGGCTCTCCGCGGAGCTGCGACCGACGGCAGCGAAGCTGAGGGCGGCGAAAATCGACACGAACGCGTCTTTGACCATGCGGGGCCATGACTCTTTCCAGCGTTTTGCCTCCATGGCCTTGAGCTGATTCCTGCGCAGACGAAGCTGGGGCTCGATCTGCTGGATCAGCATCCGGCGAGCCTCAGGGAGGGGCACCGTAAGGGTTCCCGGCTTGAAGGTGGGGGCACCCGGGATCGAGGCGATGGCGACGGCGAGCTGTTCCTGGGTGAGGGAGAGGCGGATGCGCTCAAGACCGTAGGTAAAGACACTCAACTGGTTGCGTTCCTGATCGGCAACCTTGTTGAGAAGGGCAACGGAGGACCAGGTCTGCAGGGGAATCATCAGCAAAAAGCCAAGGGCAACCCAGAAGGCCCAGCGACTGATCCGGGGCAGGTAGGTGCTGGAGGCCTGGGGATCATCGAGATGGGCGCCCAGCAGGATCAGGACCAGGGCGACGATGGGAAAGCTGACGCCGCCGGTCACGCTGCCGCAGACCCTGCCAACCCAGGCGGGGTCGAGAAGTCGTACGGGCAGGGCGGCCGCCAGGATGGTGATCAGGTAGATGCCGAGCAGGGAGACACCTGCCCAGTAGAGGGCAAAGCAAACCTCAAAGGTACGGGCTTCGGATTTCACGGGCTTAGGGAGGAAAAACGCGAGGGAGGACCGCGTTTACCAATCCATTTAAGCCCAATCAAGGAGAGCG
>JBIIND010000046.1:0-8751 GCA_044337665.1 Cyanobium sp. | reverse complement strand
GGATAGCGTGCCACGCGCTGGGGTGCAAGGCTCTCAAGCCAGGGTCGTCGCCGAATCCGTCCCCCCATCCTTGCCCACCCCCTCCGCCGGCGCGGCGGCGGGCCGCTCGCCGAACAGGGCGGTGCCCAGCCTCACCCAGGTGCTGCCCGCCGCGGCCGCCTCGGGCCAGTCGCCGCTCATGCCCATCGAGAGCTCGTCCAGACCCAGATCCCGGGCCAGGGCGGCACCGTCCTGAAACAGACACAGCCGCTCGGCGGCCGGCAGGCCGAGGGGGGCGATGGTCATCAGTCCCACGGGCCGCAGCGGGGCCAGGGCGGCAAGCTGCGGCCAGGCGTCGCGCAGCTCCTCCGCCGCGAAGCCCGTCTTGCCGGGATCGGGGCGCAGCTTCACCTGCAGAAAAACGGCCGGCGCCAGGCCCTCCTCCGCCGCGATCCGCGCCAGCCGCTCCGCCAACGGCAGGCTGTCCACCGAGTGGATCGTGCCGAAGTGGCGCAGCACGGCACGGGCCTTGTTGGCCTGCAGACGGCCGATGAAGTGCCAGTCGAGGGGGCCCAGATCGGCCAGCTCGGCCTGCTTGGCGCTGGCCTCCTGCAACCGGCTCTCCCCGAAGCTGCGCTGTCCCGCGGCCACGGCGCGGCGAATGGCGGCGGCCGGTTGCCCCTTGCTCACCGCCAGGATCCGGCAGCCGGCGGGCAGTTGCCGTTGGAGATTCCCCAGGCGCCGGGCCAGCGGATCGTCGCCGGCGGAATCAAGCATCGGAGCGCTCAGAGGAACGTCTGGTCAAACAGCTGACGCCAGCGCGCATGGATCTCGGGGCCTTCGCGGCGGGCGCGGCTGAGGTTCTGCTCGGCCAGGTGGCGGGCATCCATGAGCGGGATCACCTCGAAGCTGGCCCCTCGGGGCTGCAGTGTCACGAGAAAAAAGATGCGCTGGGCATAGAGCGTGGCATACACATCCCGGCCATCCGCCGCAGGAGCGACGCGGTAAAGCATCCCGAACGTGGGGTGATTGAGATACCGCTCGGCGCTCACGGACACGGCTGCAGTAGGGCCATTAAAGGCCATCGCCCCGGCGATCCAGGGGCGTTCAGAGGGCGCCCAGCCGCCAACGGAGCACCAGCAGCAGCAACAGGGAGGCCCCCGCCAGCCAGCCGGAGGCGCCGGCGCTGGCCCGCGGGGTGTGCAACAGGTCGGGGGGGAGCCAGCGGCCACCGCGGGCGAGCAGGGCTTCGGCCCCCTGCTCGGCGCGGAGCAGCACATTGGCGAGCAGCCGCTCCCCCACCGCTAACACCAGCCCCAGGCCGGCCCGCCAGCCCAGGCCGCGCAGGTTCACAGCGCGGGTGGCCACCGCCCGCAGCAGGTTCTGCAGCTCCTCCTGCACCAGTGGCAGAAAGCGCAGGGAGAGAAGCAGCGTGAAGCCAAGGCGCTCCACCGGCAGCCCGAGGGCGGCAAAGGGCCGGAGGAACCAGGAGATCGCCCAGACCAGCTCCTCCGGCGCCGTGGTAAGCAGCAGCAGATTGGCACTGTGGATCAGGGTGAACAACAGGGTCCCCCCCCGCAGGCCCAGCAGGGCGGAGCGGCGGGTCACCACCAGGGGCCCGAGGGAGGCGGGGCCCAGCTTCAGGGGGCCAAGCCGCAGCAACTCCCAGGAGAGACCGGCCCGCGGCGGCGGCGGGAACCCGGGGAGGGAGGGGGCCAGCCGCAGCTCCGCGGGCGGCCGTTGCAGGCTGGCGGGGGCAAGGGCATCGGCGGGCAGGAAGGCCGAGAGCAGGCCCACCAGGAGGGAGAGCGCCAGCCAGAGCGCCAGGCTGCGGCGCCAGAGCCGGGCCGGCAGACCGCTGACGACGGTGATCAGCACCAGCAGGGCCACCAGGGCGAGCCGCCAGAGCGGACCCGCCAGGATCGGCGTCACCAGGAACGCCAGGGTCCAGCTGAGCTTGAGCCGCGGACCGAGCCGCGCCAGCCAGCCGCCCCCCCCGCTGCCGGGGTCGACGTACTGGCCGATCGGCAGCTGCCGGAGCCAGTCCATGGCTCAGCGGCCGCGGGACTGGGAGCGGGCCAGATCCCGTTCGGCGTCACGCTGCTGCTTGCCCCGCCAGAACAGGCGCAGGGGGGATCCCTCAAAGCCCAGGCCCTCGCGGATCTGGCGCTCGACGTAGCGGCGATAGGTTTCGCCGAACAACTTCGGATCGTTGACGAACAGGGTGAAGCTCGGGGGGCGCGTGGCCACCTGGGTGCCGTAGTAGAGCCGCCCCTGCCGACCACCGCGGGTGGTGGGAGGGGAACGCCAGCGCAGGGCCTCCTGCAGGACCTCGTTCACCACGGCCGTGCTCACCCGGCGCCGATGCTGCTCCACCGCCTGCTTCGCCAGCGGGAAGATGGCATTCACCCGCTGTCCGCTGAGGGCGGAGGTGAACAGCATCGGCGCCCAGTCGAGGAAGTAGAGGCGGGCGCGCAGCTCCCTTTCCATCGCCGGGAGGGTATGGCTGTCCTTTTCGATCGCGTCCCACTTGTTGACCACCACCACGCAGGCGCGACCGTCCTCCTCGATGCGGCCGGCGAGGCGCTGATCCTGCTCCGTCACCCCGTCGAGGGCGTCGATCACCAACACGCACACATCGCTGCGCTCGATCGCCTTGAAGCTGCGGTTGATCCCGAAGAACTCAGGGCCGTAGTCGACGCTGCGGCGGCGGCGAATGCCGGCGGTGTCGAGCAGCTTCCAGCTCTCTCCCTCCCGCTCGATCGTGGTGTCGATCGTGTCGCGGGTGGTGCCTCGGATCGGGCTGACGATGGCCCGATTCTCGCCGCAGATGGCATTGAGCAGGCTGGACTTGCCGACGTTGGGACGGCCGATGATCGCCAGCTGGATCGGCTCCTCCGCCCCGCTCTCCTCGGAGGCGGGCAGGTGGGTGATCAGGGCATCGAGCAGCTCGCCGGTTCCGGCCCCGTGGATCGCCGAGATCGGGTGAGGCTCACCCAGGCCGAGGGTCCAGAACTCGGCCGCCATGGCCAGTCCCTGCTGGGGCGACTCGCACTTGTTCACGGCCAGAAGCACCGGCACCCGGCGGCCCCGCAACCATTCGGCGAGGGTGGCATCGGCCGCGGTGACCCCCTGCTGGCCGTCGGTGATCAGCACGGCCACGGCGGCCTCAGCCAGGGCCAGCTGGGCCTGCTCGCGGATTTCCGGCAGAAACTCGCTGTCGTCATCGAACACCAGACCCCCGGTGTCGACGACGCGGAACTGACGGTCGCCCCAGAAACCCTCCTGGTAGGTGCGGTCACGGGTGACCCCCGGCTCGTCGTGCACGATCGCCTCCCGGCTGCCACACAGACGGTTGACGAGGGTGGACTTGCCCACATTGGGTCGTCCGAGGATGGCGACAACGGGCAGCGCCACGTCAATATTTCCAGGCTTCAGGTGCTGCCTCGACCCTACCGCCCGCCCCGTCCGGCGGCGCCCTCAGCGCGGCGGCGGATCGCCGGGATGGCCTGCCACCGGATCCGCCGGCGGATCCAGCAGCGGCGGCAGGGGACCGCTGGGGGGCAACGGCTCCCCGCGCTGGGCCAGATGGGCCAGCAACCAGTTCACCGCCGTGGCCCGGCGGGTGCGGCGGGGGTAGAGCTCACCGATGCGGTACCCCGCGAAACCCAGCCACTCCTTCAGCAGTTGCTTGTGTTCCCGGGGGATGGAGCGGGTGAGGGCGACGCTGGCGGGACGCTCGGCGATGAAGGCGGGCTCCACCGGAAACGCGGTGCGCCAGGGCTCCTCCGTGGCTGACCCCGCCCGCCACACGCCGTCCCCATCCGGCACGTACCCCAGGCGACGCCAGATCAGCGCACAGACGAAGCGATCGCTGGTGCGATCGGCCAGGACGGCCTCCAGCAGGGCCCGGCTGAGGGGGAAGGGATCGGCGGCGGCGTTGGCGCTGGGGGGAGGGGAACTGTTCATGGGCGAAGGGGCCGGCCGGCGGCCCGGCGGCCGAGAATCACGGCACGATGATCGCCAATCCCCCCGCCCGCCCCGCCCACGACGCCGATGCGCTGACGATCGGTGGCCGCCGGCTCCGCTGTCGGGTACTGCAGTCCCCCCTGGCGGGGGTGAGCGACGCCATCTTCCGGCGCCTGGTGCGGCGTTGGGCTCCCGACGCCCTCCTGTTCACCGAGATGGTCAATGCCACCAGCCTGGAGATGGGCCATGGTCGGCGCAAGCTGGAGGACCTGGGCGGGGAGTGCGGGCCGATCGGCGTGCAGCTGTTCGACCACCGCCCCGCCGCCATGGCCGAGGCCGCCCGGCGGGCCGAGGCCGCGGGCGCCTTCCTGATCGACATCAACATGGGCTGCCCGGTGCGCAAGGTCGCGCGCAAGGGTGGGGGCAGCGGCCTGATCCAGCAGCCCGACCTGGCCCGCCGCATCGTCGAGGCGGTGGCCGGGGCCGTCTCGATCCCCGTCACGGTCAAGACGCGCCTGGGCTGGTGCGGCGATGACGCCGATCCGGTGGCCTGGTGCCGCAGCCTGGAGGGCGCGGGCGCGCGGCTGATCACCTTGCACGGCCGCACCCGCCAGCAGGGTTTCAGCGGCCGGGCCGATTGGGGGGCCATCGCTGCGGTGAAACGGGCCCTGGCGATTCCCCTGATCGCCAACGGGGATGTGACCAGCCCGGAGGAGGCCCGGCGCTGCCTGGCGGTCACCGGGGCCGACGGGGTGATGGTGGGTCGGGGAACGATGGGGGCCCCCTGGCTGGTGGGCCGCCTCGACGACGCCCTCTGCGGCCGGCCTGTGCCTCCCCCCCCTGGGCCCCGCGAGCGCCTCGCCCTGGCCGCCGAGCAGCTGCGGGACCTGGTGGCGGAGCGGGGCGATCACGGGCTGTTGATCGCCCGTAAGCACATGGGCTGGACCTGCCAGGGATTCCCGGGCGCCCCCAGGCTGCGCCAAGCCCTGATGACCTCCCCCACCCCCGCGGAGGCCCTGGCGCTGCTGTCCCGGGCGGACGAGGAACTGGGCGATCCCAGCGGCAAGGGGAATCGGGCGGGGGATCTCCCTGAAGAAGCCCTTGACGAGACTTGAACTCGTGACCTCTCCCTTACCAAGGGAGTGCTCTACCGCTGAGCTACAAGGGCGTGTGGAGGATGGGCCGGGTTGGATTTGAACCAACGTAGGCAGAGCCAGCGGATTTACAGTCCGCCCCCATTAACCACTCGGGCACCGACCCGAACCACACCCCGAGAACTTACCAGCCGACGTTCCCCCCATGCACCTGCTCGTGCTCCACGGCCCCAATCTGAATCTGCTGGGCAGCCGCGAGCCCGGCCTCTACGGCCGCAGCACCCTGGGGGCGATCGACGCGGGGCTGGCGGAGCGCGCCGCCACGCTCGGTGTCGGCCTCGACTGCTTCCAGAGCAACCATGAGGGCGCGCTGGTGGAGCGCATCCACCAGGCCGGAGCGGCCAAAGGGCGCGGCTGCGACGGCATCCTGATCAACGCCGCGGCCTACACCCACACTTCGATCGCCATCCGCGATGCCCTGCTGGCGATCGCCCTCCCCTTTGTGGAGGTGCACCTGAGCAACGTGCACGCCCGCGAACCCTTCCGCCACCACTCCACCCTGGCGGACAAGGCCGTGGGGGTGGTCTGCGGCTTCGGGCCGATGAGCTACACCCTCGCCCTGGAGGGACTGGTGGCCCACCTGTGCGCCCTGGAGCCGCGATGACTGGGGCAAATCGGGCCCGGGTCAAATGGCTGGCGGCCCCCAGCAGCGCCGCCTGGCTGGGGGCCGCCCTGGCGGATCCGCACACCCTGCTTCTGGACCATGCCCACTGCGAGCGCAAAGCCGCTGGCGCAGCCTTGCAGCTGATGTTCCGCTACCCCTCCGACGGCGAGCTCGCCCGGGCCCTGAGTCCCCTGGCGCGGGAGGAGCTGGAGCACTTTGAGCGGGTCCTGGCCCTGCTGGAGCGGCGCGGCATCCCGCTGAAACCCCTGGCGGCGCCGCCCTACGGCGCGGCTCTGGCCCAGCGGGTGCGGCGTCTGGAGCCGGCCCGCCTGCTCGACTCCTTGCTGGTGGCGGGGCTGATCGAGGCCCGCAGCCACGAGCGCATGGCCCTGCTGGCCGCCCACTGCCGCGATCCGGAACTGCGGGACCTGTGGGCCGAGCTGCTGGCCAGCGAAGCCCGCCATTTCGGCCTCTACTGGGTGCTGGCAGAGCGTCGCTTTCCCCGGCCCCAGCTGGTCTGCCGCCTGGAGGAGCTGGCCGCGGCGGAACTGGAGGTGCTGGGGGCCTCGCAGGGCGCCCCCCCCGGGGTGCGCATGCACTCCGCCGGGGTGGAGGCGAAGCCCCCCGCCTAGGAGCCGGTAAAACGGATGCGGTTGTTGCCGGATCGCTTCGCTGCGTACATGGCCGCATCCGCCAGGCCGCGCAGCACATCCAGATCTCTACCGTGATCGGGGAACAGGGCGATGCCGATGCTCGCCCCCATCGAACCGGTGCTGGCGCCCTGCTGGATGGGGCGGGCGAGGGACAGGAGAAGCGCTTCGCCCCTGGCGCGAATCACCTCAGCTGCGCTGACATCACTCAGGATGGCGAGAAATTCATCGCCGCCGATGCGGGCGACGGTGTCATCCGCTCGCACAGCGCCGCTGAGGCGCTGTGCGACTTCGCGCAGAACCCTATCGCCAACCTCGTGCCCATATCGATCATTGACGCATTTGAAGTCATCGAGATCAATGAACAGAACCGCCACCTTTGTGCCATTTCGCACAGCACGATGGCAAGCGATCATGAAGCGATCACGAGCCAGCCTGAGCAGGGGCAAGCCCGTGAGCTGATCATGATTCGCGAGGTAGACAATTTCTTGCTGCCGCTCATGAATTTCCTCCAACAAGACGTACGTGGATTGCTGCAGCAACCCAAGGGAACGAAATATAATCACCAGCACAATACACAAAAGCGCCCAGGTCGTCGCCCAGGAGGACGCCTGGACCACGTAGGCACTGGCATTCACATGGGGTACGATGACTCCCCCGACGATGCCGCAACCAATCGCAGCCAAAACGACCAGCGAAGCCACAATCATCGCGATCGTGACGCGAGGCGGATAGATCAATGCCGTCATCAGATTGATGATTGTAAGGGCAAAGATGCCGTTGCCCACCAAGCCCCAGGTGAGCAGGGCACCCAGCGCCAGCATCCAGTAAATTAAAATCGGGATGGCGGCTTTCAAGGCCAGGGACATACGCTTACGCAGGCCATAGAGACCTAAGTAAACAACAGCGATACCCAGATGCAAGGTGTACAAGTTCTGCCAACCGGTGCTGTAAACGCGCAACATGGAAACCGGCAGGACGAAGACCACCAGAGCGAGGATTGAGCGCAGAATCTCCTCCACAAAGTTGCTGCGAAGCTGGCTCCAACGCTCCTGGGGGCTAGGGGTGATATCGCTGAATTGTTTGGGCGTGGATCCACTCATCCTTGACTTACCAATTCCTGCAGCAGGATCGAAAGCTGCCGCCGGCGAGGGCACAGGGGAGAGTACCGGCGTGTCGCAAGCGTAACGGCAGCAGCCATGCAGGCTCAGACAGGCCCGCGACCGGCCAGGCTGGCGGCCGACACCTCAACAGCGCAGGCACAGGGAGGGATCGTCGAGCAGGGGATAGTGATCGGCGATCGGGTCACCCGTGAAATCCGCCACCCAGCCGGCCGGATCATGGAAGAAGCGCAGGGCGCAGAAACTCGGTGCGGGGCCCATATCGAACCAATGTTTCGTGCCAGCGGGCACCGCAATCCAATCATTGCGCTCGCACAGCAGCTGCAGGACGTCGTCACCGATGTGCAGGCAGAACAGGCCGCGGCCCTCTACAAAGAAGCGCACTTCGTCCTCACTGTGGGTGTGCTCGGCCAGAAACTTGCGGCGCAGGGACTCCTTGTCCGGATGGTCGGGGGTCATGCGAATGGCATCGACCGTCCCGTAGCCGCCACTCTCCTGCACCCGGGCAATCTCCGCCGCGTAGGCCGCCAGAATCTCCCCCTGAGCCGCGCCGTCGGCAAGGGCGGCGCGGGCGGGCCAACGTTGCAGCGCCACCCCCCGCTCCGCCAGCTCGCGGTGGATCACGGCGAAGTCGCTGGTCACCCGCGCCGGAGCCTCGCTGCCCCGCGCAGAAACGTTGTGATGGATCGTCAGCTGGGTCACGGCGGCCGCCCCGGGCGCAGGAACCCGACCAGCGTAGAAAGGCCCCAGCCACGGCCCCAACCATCAGCAACCCCCTGGCCTCCCTGCCCGCCCCGGTCCGCCAGGCCGGTCTCACCCTGGTAGGGGTGGGACCCGGCGATCCGGAGCTGCTCACCGTGGCGGCGGTTCGGGCGATCGAAGCGGCCGATCTGATCGCCTATCCGGTGGCCCGCACCGGGGCTGCCGGCATGGCCGCCACGATCGCGGCGGTCTGGATCCGGCCGGAGCAGGGGCGGCTGCCGCTGCTCTTCCCAATGGTGAACGAGGTGGCCCCCCGCCTGACCGCCTGGCGCGCCGCCGCCAACACGCTGGCGGCGGCGGTGAGGGATGGTCGGGGGGTCGTGCTGCTCTGCGAGGGGGATGTCTCCCTTTACGCGACCGCCAGCTACGTGGTGCTCTCCCTGCGGCGGCACCATCCCGACATCCCCCTGCGGCTGATCCCGGGCATCAGCGCCGTGGCGGCCGCCGGCGCCGCCGCCGCCTGGCCCCTGGCGCTGCAAAGCGAGGGACTGCTGATCCACCCCACCCCCGAC
>JBIIND010000045.1:0-8836 GCA_044337665.1 Cyanobium sp. | reverse complement strand
CCCTGCAGCTGGCCTACACCGGCAGCAATTGGAATCTCACCGGCGCTTACACCTACAGCGCTGCCAATGTCAGCTTTCTGGGTACGCCCCTAAGCGTGCAGATTCAGCCGACCCGGGGTCTCAACAACGGCTACACCCAATCCCTGGGGCTCTCCGGTTACTGGCAGCCTTCCAGCAGCGGCTGGTTGCCGTCGATCAGTGCCGGCTGGGGTCTCAACCGCACCTATTACACCAGCAGTGACACCCTTGTCCCGGCCGATGAGCGCGGCTACAGGGCCGCCAGTGAATCGTGGTATGTGGGTGTGGTCTGGAGTGATGTGCTCTTCAGAGGCAATTCCCTGGGCGCTGCCTTCGGCATGCCCACGAAAACAACCAATTCAGATGGCGATACCGTCTGCCAGGTGTGGTTCCCCCCCCGCTGCCCCGCCGGAGGGGGCAAGCCGGACGGAAACTTCCACAATCCAAACGATGCTAATTACGCCTTCGAGCTGTACTACAAAATGCAGATTACAGATCAGATCGCGATCACGCCGGCCCTATTCTGGTTCAGTCGTCCGCTCGGTCAGTACACAATCAACTACGGGCCGGGCACGAACGACACTGGCTCCCTCCGCACCCTTGGCTACCTGGTGCAGGCCACGTTCCGGTTCTGAATCCGAACACCCCCGGACTGCCTTTGTGTCGAGGGCTACACGTACTTGTGCGGATCGCCTCCTTTTCTGCGTGCACAGTTGTTACTATCCCAGGGCTCGCCAAAACCTGGCGACGCAATCCTCGATTTGGTGTGAGGAACTCCAATGAAATTTTTTCAGCGTCTGCTGCTGGCTCCAACGGCCCTTGGCTTGATCGCCCCTGTGGCTGTCCAAGCTGCGGATCTCAATCTCCATGGTGTCGCCCAGTACGACACCGTCGGGTCTGAAGAGCAGGTCACCAGCATCAACCAGTTCTCCGATGTGAAGCCCACCGACTGGGCCTTCCAGGCGCTCAGCAACCTGATTGAGCGTTACGGCTGCGTCGCCGGCTATCCCGACGGCACCTACCGCGGCGCCAAGGCGATGACCCGCTACGAGGCAGCTGCTCTGCTCAACGCCTGTCTCGATCGCGTCACTGAGGTGACCGACGAGCTGAAGCGTCTGATGAAGGAGTTCGAGAAGGAGCTCGCCATCCTGCGGGGCCGGGTTGACGGCCTGGAGGCCAAGGTGGGTGAGCTGGAGGCCAGTCAGTTCTCCACCACCACCAAGCTCCGCGCCGACACCCGCTGGGTGTTGGGTGCCCTGAACTACGATGGCAACCAGGCTGAAAAGGGCACCTACGGCACCCCGTCCAGGTTTGTCAATCTGCGTGAAGCACTGACGTTCAACTATGACGTCCGCTTGAATTTCGACACCAGCTTCAGCGGCAAGGATCTGCTGCGCACCACCTTGCGTGCCGGCAACTTCCGCGATAGCGGTTTCATCAGCAACAATACGGTCACCCCCCTGGCCAACCTTGATGCCGCCTTCGAGGAAAATTGCGGGACGGGTACCGATTGTGGTGATGTCGTGGCCATCAATCGTCTTTTCTACCGCTTCCCGATCGGTTCCGGTTTCACCGCCGTGGTGGGTGGCCGCATGCGTCAGGATGACGGCCTTGCGGTCAAGCCGAGCGTCTACACCGCAGACAAAATTCTCAAGTACTGGGATTTCAACGGTGCCCCTGGGGCCTACAGCCAGTTGCTGGGTGCCGGCGCGGGTCTGTGGTGGAAGCAACCCGGTAAAACGGGCGTGAGCTTCGGTGGGGTCTACGTCTCCGGCAACGGGGACGCCGGCGGTCCGAACAGCACCAGCTGCACCAGTTATCTGGGCGATTGCGGAGGCATCGGCAACAGCGCTTCCCAGCAGACCGGCACCCTTCAGTTGGCCTACACGGGTAAAAACTGGAACCTCACCGGCGCCTACACCTACAACAGCGCTGGCGTCAGCATCTCCGGCACGCCGCTCAGCCAGGCTCTCCTCCCCAACGTCTACAACGGCAATGGCTCCGGCCGGGTCAATTCCTGGAGCGTGGCTGGCTACTGGCAACCCCTGGAGAACGGTTGGTTCCCCTCCATCAGCGCCGGCTGGGGTTATAACGACTACCAGTACGGCGGCACCGTGGACACGGGTCTGAGAGCTCCGGCCCTCCTGCTCGACAATGCGGCCAGCCAGTCCTGGTATGTGGGTCTCAACTGGCGTGATCTGTTCGCCAAGGGCAACGCCCTCGGCTTTGCGGTCGGCCAACCCACCTTCATCACCTCCCTCACCGGTGCGGATGGTGGCGACATCGACACCCAGGATGGGAACTATGCCTTCGAGCTCTACTACAAGTTCCAGGTGACCGACAACATCGCTGTCACCCCTTCGTTGTTCTGGCTCTCCCGCGCCCGCGGCGCCATGACCACAGGTGGCTCCTCGGCCGCCACGGTGATCAACGATCCCACCTTCAGCACCGGCGATGGCCTGGGCACCCTTGGTGGCCTGATTCAGACCACCTTCAGGTTCTGAGCCCCGTCTATTCTCCCTCCAGCCCCCCGCCAGCGGGGGGCTTTTTTGTTGGCGTCATCCAACGATCGCGCTGGAGGGCTGATGATGGGGCCTGCCCCCTGCCGCCCCTTTGCCCACGTTCCGTCCCGCCGCCAGCGACCCCTACGCCGTGCTGGGGGTGAAGCCGGGGGCATCGCCCGCGGAGATCAAGGCCGCCTACCGGGCCCTGGTGAAGCGCCACCATCCCGACGCCGGTGGCGATGACGATCGCATCCTCGCCCTCAATGCCGCCTGGGAAGTGCTGCGGGACCGGGTGCGTTCCCCTGGCCCAGGGGCAGAGGAGGTTCCGTCCGCGGCAGTTCCCCAGGCCCGATCCCGCAGCACCGCCGCCTCCGGCGACCAGGTGCTGTTGGAGTGGCTTCAGCGGGTCTATGCCCCGATCGATGGTCTGTTGGGCCAGGTGATCGATTCCTTCCCGGCCCAGCTGCGCGCCCTGGCGGCGGATCCCTATGACGACCGGCTGATGGAGGATTTCTGTGCCTTTCTGGCCCGCAGTGGCGAGCGGTTGGAGACGGTGGAAACCCTTTACCGCTCCCAGGTCTGTCCAGCCTCGGCCCATGGCTTCGGGCTCAGTCTTTACCACTGCCTCGGACAGGTACAGGACGCCCTGGCGGAGCTGGAGCGCTACACGATGGGATACGTCGACAGCTACCTGCACGACGGGCGGGAGATGCTGCGGGAGGCCGGACTGCGCCGTCACCGGCTGCAGGAGGAGCGCCGGCGGCTTGATCTCTGAATCGCCTCAGCCGCTCCAGGCTTCAAGCTGATCAACCCGAAGCCACACGTCCGGCACAGGCCTGCGCCAACGGAGCTGGGCATACGCGCCCTTGATCGCCAGGATCTCGCCCGGGCCCTCCAGCACATAGGCGGGCGGTACCGGGTCGCTGGCGCCGGCCTCGAGACTGCCCCTGTAGGCCGCGAGGTTGAGGCGAACCAGGGCTCCCTTCTTCAGCGGAACTGCCGCACTGGGGGCAGCGGCTGCGGTGGGTGCCGGCGAGGCGTCGACCATGACAGGCGTCGGAGCTGGCGTCAGGGTAGGGCCCCCGCCTTGCCCCCGGGTCTTTGGCTGCCACCCTCGTCCGCCTGCTCGCCGATATCGCCGCCAGCCTGCGCGTTCCCGGCATCCCTCTGGTTCTGCTCCTGGCTTGGTGATGGGCCTGGTGCTGGGGCGCCGTGCCGAGAAGCTGACGATCACCGCGTCAGAGCTGCGCGGTGCGGTGCCGATTGCCCTGGCGATCCAAGCGGCATCCAGTGCTGGGGCCTGGGGCCGGGAGAAGCCGCCCCTGGCCGTGGTAACGCTGGCCCGTCGCCTCGGCCTAGCCTCGGCGGGCTGATTCACGGGGACGAGGGGCGTGCGCCTGCTGCTGCTGGGATGTTCGGGGTTTGTGGGGAGGGAGCTGGTGCCCTATCTGCTGGAGCTGGGGCACCCGCTCACCCTGGTGAGCCGCCGCACCCAGCCCTTCCCGGCCCGCCTGGATGAGCGCCTCACGACCCTCCAGGCGGATCCGGCCGATCCCGCCAGCTGGCAGAGGGACGACCTGCGACAGGCCCTGGCGGCGGCCGAGGGGGTGGTGAACCTGGCCGGTGAGCCGATCGCGGAGAAGCGCTGGACCGTCGCCCAACGCCAGCGGCTCCTGGACAGCCGGCTGCGGACCACCGGCCTGTTGGTGGAGGAGATGGCCCGCCTTGCCCAGCCCCCGCGGGTGCTGGTGAACGCCTCCGCCATCGGCTACTACGGAACCAGCCTGGAGGCTCGCTTCGAGGAGAGCAGCCCGGCGGGCGCCGATTTCCTCGGCCAGCTCTGCCGCCGCTGGGAGGAAGCCGCCAGCGCCGCCCCCAGCCCCTGCCGGGTGGTGATCCTGCGGCTTGGCATCGTGCTCGGGCCGGACGGCGGGGCTCTCGCCAAGATGCTGCCCGTGTTCCGGGCGGGCTTTGGAGGACCGATTGGATCCGGGCGGCAGTGGATGAGCTGGATCCATCGCCATGATCTCTGCCGGCTGATCGCCACGGCGCTGGAGGATTCCGCCTGGAGCGGCGTCTACAACGCGGTCGCTCCCGAACCCACCCGCATGGCCATCTTCGCGACGGCCCTGGGGCGATGCCTGGCCCGTCCGAGCCTGCTGCCGGTGCCCGCCCCGGTGCTGCAGCTTCTTTTGGGCGACGGGGCCCAGGTGGTGCTGGAGGGCCAGCAGGTTCTGCCCACCCGCACCCTCGCCCAGGGATTCCGCTTCCAGTACCCCGAACTCAACGCGGCGCTCGCCGCTGCCACCATCCCAGCGCGCCGCTGAGCAGGGCCGCCCCCATCAGCACGGAGATCGCTGGTGTGAACAGGGGCTGCCAGAGCCGCTGGAAAAGCTGCAGCGCCCCGTCCCGCTGCCAGCCGTGCAGGATCACGGCGACGCCGAACCAGAGAGCGCCGGCCAGCACCACGAACACATCCGCCACCAGCAGCCGGTCGACCAGTTCCCGCGCCTGACCCAGGCGATCGGGCCCAGCGGGAGGCTGGTTGCTCATTGGGGCACACTCCGGGTGAGATCCATGATCGCCGCCGCCAGGCGAGCGCTGCCGCCAGGCGGGCCGATGCGCTCCTCGGCCAGGCGCCGCAACTCCTGCCCCCAGCGCCCATCCCCCGTCGCCCTGGCCTGACGCTCCAGCAGGGAGGTCGCCAGGGTGGCGCTCGCCGCCAGGGTGGCGTCGTCACCGGCCATCCCCGCGGCGCAGCACACCCCCGGGCCCAGGAGCCGCCGCTGGGCCTCGGCGAAACCGGGGGTGAACTGGGGGCCGCCACCCGCCAGTTGCAGCACCGGCAGCCCCAGCCCCACCGCCTGCTCCGCCGCCGTACCGGTCATCGAGAGCACCAGATCGCTGCCCCGCAGCACCGTGGCGAACCGGCCCCAATGCAACTGCAGGCGCAGGGGGCCCCGGCACAGCACCTGGGGGGCGCCATCATCGGCCCCCAGGTTTCCGGTCTCGAGCCGCCAGCCCAGTCGCGCCGCCAGGGCGGCGACCACCTCGGCCGGCAGATCCCTGACGAGGGCCGCCTGCAGGCGCAGCCGTCCGGGATCCTGCAGGGGCGCCGGCAGGAGCGCCAGCAGCCGCAACATCAGGATCAGGTTGCGGCCTGCCTCGGGGAGCCGGCTGCCGGGCAGCAGGGCCAGCGACTGCCGAAGTGCCCCGTCGGCCGCCGTCGCCGGCTCCGGATCCGGTTCCGCTACGGCCACCAGATCGAGAAAGGGGTTGCCCAGGAACCGCACAGGCTGGCCCAGCTGCCCACTCAGATCGAGGGCGGTCAGGGCATCCCGGCTCCAGATCGCCCGCCAGCACCTGGCCCGCAGAAGCACGCCGCAGGGGAAGGGCAGGCGCAACCTCCCTTCGTAGTGGCTGGAATAGGCCACCAGATAGGCCGCGGCCGGTCGTCCCATCAGCCAGGCCGCCAGCACGGGGACCAGATCCCCCACCGCCAGCACCACTTCGTAGCGCTGCCTCGCCCGCCAGAGCCAGATCAGTCGACCCAGCAGGTAAAGCAGCTGGCCCTGGAACAGTTCGCTGAGACGCCCGCTGAGGCTGGTGTATCCCAGTCCACCGGTGCTGAACTCCCGGGTGGCGCCACCCACCACCGCAATGCCCTCCTGCCGGTAAGCGCCTCCATGGCCGACGAGGGGCATCGCTTCAACCCTGACCCCCTGGCGGCGGAGTTCCCGGCCCAGCAGCGCACCGCTGAGGTCTTCGCCGTGGCCATTGCTCAGCAGGAGAAGCGGCCTCAATCCTGCAGCCAGCTCCGCACTTTCTCCAGGGCCTGCCAGCCCGGCCTGCGCTGCAGCCCATCGGCCATTGAAGCCTGCAGCTCCTGGCCCAGCTCCGGGGCAAGCAGGACGACCCGCCGGACCATCTCGACGTGCTCCCGCACGCCCTTGGCACCGGTTTCGAGCATGGCGACGCTGAGGTTGATGCGGGCCTGGGGGTCCTGGGGATTGAGGCGGACCGCCGTGCGGGCGGACTGCAGGGCGGCCTGGGGTTGATCGAGAAGTAACTGCAGCCAGGCCAGACAGGTCCAGCCGGCGGATTGGCGTGGGTTCTGGGCGGTGATCGTGAGGAACTCGCCGATCAGATCCTCCGGAGCGGCCCCCTGCTGGTAGCGGGCGATCGCCTCGTCGAACTGGGAGGTCCCGGAATCGGAGGAGGTGGCCGTCATGACAACTGCGGGGCGGGCGCGTCGATCTCCTCAGATTCCCATGCCGTCGGGGCAGCCGCGCTCAGACCGCAAAGGAACTGCCGCAGCCGCAGGTCTGGGTGGCGTTGGGGTTGGTGAAGTTGAAGCCACCGCCGATGAGGGCGCTGGAGAAGTCGAGCTGCATGCCGTAGATGTACAGAAGGCTCTTCGGATCACAGACCACCTGGAAGCTGGGGGCACCCTCCGGTTCGTAGGTGTACACCTCGTCGTCCTCACGTATGGCCGCCCGCGCAATGAAGTCCATGGTGTAGCTCATGCCACTGCAGCCACCGGAGCGCACCCCGACCCGCAGCACGGTGGCTTCGCCCTGCTGCTGTGTCAGCCCCGCCAGCTGGCGCATCGCCGACTGGGAAATCAGGATGCCGCGCCCATCGCGATCGGTGTGGGCGGGAGCGGCGGCAGAAGCGGGACCGACGGCTGGGGGGGTGGCGGTTTCACTCGTCATGGCTGGCGGCGGCGACTGGGCGTCTACAGACTCCCCACTCTATGGAGGCTCTCTTCGGGATGGGAACCGCTGAAGCGCCCTGCCGGCCATCGGGCCGGTTCTCCCGCCCCCCGCTGCCCCCTCCGCTCCATAGAGTCGGGGCCGTCCTGGAGAAGCTGGTGCGGGTCGCCATCGTGGGGTCGGGTCTGGCGGCGCTGTCCGCTGCCGTCGATCTGGTCGACGCCGGCCATGCGGTCGATCTTTATGAGGCGCGGCCGTTCCTGGGGGGCAAGGTAGGCAGCTGGGTCGATGACGACGGCAACCACATTGAAATGGGGTTGCACGTGTTCTTTTATAACTACGCCAACCTCTTTGCCCTGATGGGCAAGGTCGGGGCCCTGGAGAATCTGCTGCCCAAGGAGCACACCCATCTGTTTGTCAACCGCGGCGGTGACCTGCGCTCGCTCGACTTCCGCTTTCCGATCGGGGCTCCCTTCAATGGCCTCAAGGCCTTCTTTACCACCCCCCAGCTGGACTGGCTGGACAAGCTGCGCAACGCCCTGGCCCTCGGCACCAGCCCGATTGTGCGGGGTCTGATCGATTACGAGGGGGCGATGCAGGTGATTCGCGCCCTGGACCGGATCAGTTTTCGCGATTGGTTTGTCGGCCATGGGGGGAGCGAACACAGCATCGAACGGATGTGGAATCCGATCGCCTACGCCCTTGGCTTTCTGGATTGCGAGCAGATTTCGGCCCGCTGCATGCTGACGATCTTCCTGATGTTCGCCACGCGCACGGAGGCCTCCAAGCTCAACCTCCTCAAGGGGTCACCCCACCGTTGGCTGACGGGACCGATCCTGGCGTACATCGAGGCCCGCGGCGGCCATCTGCACCTGCGGCATCGGGTCACCGAGCTCCGCTACGACCAGCGGGACGGCGAGCCGCTGGTGACCGGCCTGACCCTCAGCACTCCCGACGGGGAGCGCAGCGTCGAGGCTGACGTCTACTTGGCGGCCTGCGATGTGCCGGGCATCCAGCGGCTTCTTCCCGAGGGTTGGCGCAGCTTTCCGATGTTCGAGGCGATCCATCGCCTCGATGCGGTGCCCGTTGCCACGGTGCAATTGCGCTACGACGGCTGGATCACCGAGCTGGGTGAGGGCCCATCTGCCACCAATCGACGCGACACCGCCCATCCCGCCGGCCTCGATAACCTGCTCTACACCGCCGACGCTGACTTCAGCTGCTTCGCCGATCTCGCGCTCACCAGTCCGGAGGATTACCGCCGCGAGGGTCTGGGTTCGCTGCTTCAGTGCGTGCTCACCCCGGGGGATCCCTGGATCCCGAAGAAAACGGAGGAAATTGTGGCCCATACCGATCGCCAGGTGCGGGAGCTTTTCCCCTCAGCCCGCGACCTGCGCCTGGTCTGGAGCCATGTGGTCAAGCTGGCCCAGTCTCTCTACCGCGAGGCCCCGGGCATGGAGCCGTTCCGGCCGGAGCAACGCACGCCCGTGCCCAACTTCTTCCTGGCCGGCAGCTACACCCGCCAGGACTACATCGACTCGATGGAGGGAGCGACCATGAGTGGCCGACTGGCGGCGGCCGCCATCCTGGGCAGGCCGG
>JBIIND010000044.1:0-8867 GCA_044337665.1 Cyanobium sp. | reverse complement strand
TGTGGAGGCGGCGGTGCTCCACGCGGCGGTCGGTGCCGGACCCTTCAGCTGGCTGCTGGTGGAGGGCCAGGGTTCCCTCTGCCATCCCGGCTCCACCGCCACCCTGCCGCTGCTGCGGGGCGCCCAACCCACGGATCTCCTGCTGGTGCACCGGGCGGGCCAGACCGCGATCCGCGGCCAGCCCTCCATCCCCCTGCCGCCCCTGGCTGAGCTGGTCGAGACCCTCGAACGGGTGGCGGCCCTGGGCCGGCCGGCGGGGAGGGAAGCGCCGCGGGTGCGCGCTATCGCGCTCAACACCGGCCATCTCGAGCGGGCCGAGGCGGACGCGGCGATCAAGAGCACATCCACGGCCACGGGGTTGGCGTGCTTCGATCCGGTGCGCGAAGGAGGGGATCACCTACTGGGTCACCTCCGTGGCCTGCCATGAAACCCCGAAACCAAGGGAAGCAAAGGCCCCAGGTTGGCGGGAAATGGAGGGCGAGCGAGGGGACTCGAACCCCCGAATGGCGGCGCCACAAGCCGCTGCCTTAACCACTTGGCTACGCCCGCCGTAGCCCACGAACCCTACACCACACAGGGTCGGCGGCGGGGGGGCTTCCGCTGTGGCACCCGCTGCCGCAGTGGCAGGGGAACTTTGCGATCGTGAGGGGGTTCCCCCTGTGCGCCATTGTCCATCCGTCGCCCTCACCCCTGCCGCGCCTCCCCGCCCGCGCGGATGGTTCTGCCGCTGGCGGCCCTGGTGGCCGGGGGGATTGTGGGGCTCGGCGTCACCAACCCCGATGGGCAGGCCTTCGAAGGCTTCGCGGCGGAGCGTCTCACGGCTCTGCTCAGCGAGGAGCTCTGCGGCAGCAACGGCCTGCCAATGCTGGCGCGGCTCATGGTCCACGACTGCCACGGCCTGGTGGCCTCCCAGCGCGGGGTGCTGGGTCGCCTCGCCCTGGCCCATACGCGCCGCCGCAACCTCGGCCTGCTGAGTCTCTATCGCACCGAGCTGGGGGGACAGTCGCTGCTCGGCCTTCTGCCCTTGCCGCGCTACAGCGCCACCACCGTGGGGGTGGCGGGCCGCTTCCTTCTCCTCCCCAGCGATGGGGTCAGCTTCGCGGAAATCCGCCGGTGAGCTCCTCCACCAGCGAAACGGTTCGGGATCTTCCCCCCCTGCGTCTGCCGCGCTGCCTGCTCGATCCGTCCCTGCAGCTTCCCCCCGCCGACGCCGATGGCCTGGTGGCGGTGCGCCTGGGCCTGCGGGAGGGGAGCCTGGCGACGGTCCGGCCCTGTGGCGCGGCCGAGGCCGCCGCCCCCCTGCCCCTGGCCCTCACCCCGCTGGTGGAGCCCCACGCCCACCTCGACAAGGCCTACAGCGGCAAGCGCTACCCCAATCGGGAGGGCACCTTGGGCGGCGCCCTGCGGGCCAACCTGCAGGAGGCCGCCGAGCGCGACCGGGAGGGGGTGCGGGCGCGGGCGGAGCGGGGCCTGGAGCGGGCCTGGCGCCAGGGCTTGCGGGCGATCCGCACCCACATCGACAGCGGCGGCGCCGCCGGGGAACTGAGCTGGGAGGTGCTCAGCGAGCTGCGTCGGCGTTGGGCGGGCCGGGTCGATCTGGAGCTGGTGGCGCTGGTGCCGCTGGCCCACTGGCGCACGTCGGCAGGGCTGGCCCTGGCGGAGCGGGCGGTGGCCGCCGGGGGGCTGCTCGGTGGGGTGCTGGGCGGGCCGTTCCCGCTCGCCCGGGCGGACGGCGATGACCTGGAGGCCCTGCTCGCCCTGGCGGAGCGGCATGGCTGCGGCGTCGACCTGCACATCGATGAGAGCGACGTGCAGCACGGGGAGGGGGTACGTCTCCTGGTGCGCCGGTTGCGGCGCCGCGGCGGCGGCCCCCCCGTCACCTGCAGCCACGCCGCCAGCATGGGCCTGCTGCCCGAGCGCGAGTGCCTGCGCCTGGCGGAGGCGATGGCCGACCTGGAGCTGGCCGTGGTCGCCCTGCCCACGACCAACCTGTGGTTGCTGGGCCGCCGCCGGGGGGCGACGCCGCGACTGCGGGCCCAGGCGCCGATCCGCCAGCTGCAGGCGGCCGGGGTGCGCGTGGCGGTGGGAGGCGACAACGTGCAGGATCCCTGGTTTCCCGGCGGCGACTTCGACCCTCTGGCGCTGCTGCGCTTTGCCGCGATCTCCAGCCATCTCGTGCCATGGCAGCGGCAGGGGCTGGCCCCCTTCGGCCGGGCCGGTGCCCGGTTGCTGGGCCTCGATTGGGACGGGGTGCTGCGGGTCGGGGGGCCGGCGGATCTGGTGGTGCTGGCCGCCGGTTCCTGGCAGGAGCTGCTGGCCCGCGATCCGCAGCGGCGCGTGCTGCGCGATGGCCATTGGCTGCCTGCGCCGGAGTGGGAGGCGCCTTCGCCGCTGCTGGCGGGCCTGGGGGAGGATCGGCAGCGTTCCTGATCCGCCGGATCGCGCCATGCCCGCCGCCGCGCTTCCCCCCCTGCCGGCCCCCGCCGACGCCCCGCGGATCGCGGCCCTGGCGGCGGCGCTGCGCCAGCGGGCTCCCGATCTGCCCCTGGTGGAGGAGCCGGTTGAACTGACCCGTCTCTCCCGCGACTTTCACGACTACTCCCCCGTCCTTTCTCCCCTGCTGGTGGGCTGCCGGGCCCAGTTGGCCGCGCGGCCGACCACCGTGGCGCAGGTGAGGGCGGCGGCCGGCGCCTGCGCTAGCTTCGGGGTTCCCCTCACCGTGCGGGGCGCGGGCACGGGCAACTACGGCCAGTGCGTGCCCCTGGCCGGGGGGCTGGTACTGGATCTCAGCGGCCTCGACCGACTGCGGCACCTCGACCCGGACAGCGGCGTGCTCACCGCCGAGGCGGGCTGTCTGCTCGGCTCGCTGGAGGCAGCCCTGGCGTCCCACGCCCGCGAGCTGCGGCTGGTGCCGAGCACGGTGCGCAGCGCCACGGTGGGGGGCTTCATCGCCGGCGGGTCGGGGGGCATCGGTTCGTTGCGCTGGGGCTTCCTGCGGGACCCCGGCAACCTTCTCGGCCTGGAGATGGTGACGGTGGAACCGGAGCCGCGGCTGCTGGAGTTGGACGCGGCGGCGGCGGCACCCCTGAACCATGCCTACGGGACCAATGGCATCCTCACGGCGGTGCGGCTCGCCACCTGCGCCGCGGTGGCCTGGCGGCAGCTGGTGGTGGGCTTTCCCGACTGGGAGGCGGCCCTGGCGGCGGCCCGCGACCTGCCCACCACGGCCCTGCTGCTCAACGGCCTGACGCTGCTGGAGGGGCCGGTGGCGGCCCGCTTGCCCTGGCCCCAAGGCTGCCCGATTCCCGCAGCCGATGAGCACCGGCTGCTGCTGCTGGCTGCGGCCGATACCCTCGCGGTGCTGCCGTCCTGGCTGGCGGCCCGGGGTGGGCGGCTGCACTGGCAGGAGCCCCAGGGCTCCGGCCGCGGCGTGCCGCTGAGGGAGCTGGGCTGGAATCACACCACCCTGCATTGGCGCGCCCAGGTGGCTGGCTGGACGTACCTGCAGATGCTGCTGCCGCCGGATCCGGGGCCGCTGCTGCGGGCGGTGCGCCAGCGCTGGGGGCAGGACGTGCTCTGGCACCTGGAGGCGGTGCGCCAGCAGGGCGCCGCAAGGCTCGCGGCCCTGCCCCTGCTGCGCTGGCGGGGGGAGGCGGAGCTCGAGGCGCTGATGGCGCAGTGCCGCGACCTCGGCGCCCTGCTCTTCGACCCCCACGCCCTCACCGTCGAGGACGGTGGCCTGGGGGTGATTGACGCCGATCAGGTGGCGGCCAAGGCGGCCTACGACCCGGCGGGCCTGCTCAACCCCGGCAAGCTGCGGGGCTGGGTCAGCCGCACTCCAGGCTGAGGCGTGTGTCGACCCCGGTGACCGGGTTGGTGCCCTCGGCCTCCTGGCAGAGGGCCCGCTGGTCGGCCCGGTCGATCAGCACGTCGCTGAAGTCGGCGCCGCTGATGCGGGCGCCGTGGAAGTTGCTGCCCGTGGCGATCGCGCCCCGCAGCACGGCATCCCGGAAGTCGGCGCCGCTGAAGTCCACCTTGTCCATCAGCGCGTCGCTGAGGTCGGCCCCGGAGAAGTCGGCCTCCGGAAACGCGGCCTGGGTGAGGATCGCGCCGTGGAGGTTGGCCCGAGCAAAGTGGGCGGAGCGGCCCTGGGCCCCGGCGAAGGAGGTGTTGGCGAGGTTCTCGCCGCTGAAGTCCTTGCCGTTCTGGTTGGTGAGGGTGTAGTCCACCCCGGAGAATTCGGCCCGGGCCGCTGCCACCCACCCCTGCGGCGGCGCCAGGATCAGCAGGGCAGCGAGCAGGGCGAGGGCCAGGGCCGCCAGGGGCGGGGCGCGGCGGGGCCGGACGGAGCTGGGGGGCGGGGGGATGGGCATGGGGGATCTCAGACGGCCGCGGGGTTCAACCCGAGGTGGGTGCGGATGCGATCCAGGGCGGCCTTCTCCTCCGCCGACACCTTTTCCCCCGTGCCGAAGAGGCCCTTGCCGGCCGCCTCGGCCACCGCCACGCAGCCGTCCACGATCATCTCGGCGTACTGGAGCACCGTGGCCCCATCGGCCTTGCTGCGGGCCAGGGCCATCGCTTCGTCCACTTCGGCCAGGGCACGATCGAGCACGCGACCGTCGCGCACATCTTCGGCGCTCACCTGCAGCTTCTCGGGGTGGAGGCCCTGCCGCAGGGCCTCCTCGTCGAACAGGCTGGCGATGAGGGGGTTGTCGGGGTAGCGCTTGGCGGCGCCGGCCAGTTCACGGCCAAGGGCCAGGGCTTCCTGGGCGCAGGAGAACAGCCCCAGATCCACGGCCATCACGGCCAGGGCGGCCGCCAGGGGGCCACCGAGCAGGCGGTTGCGCTCGTCGGTGCTGAGCTCGATCGTCATCGCGCGGGCGGGGAAGGGGAACGGGGGATCGCGGCGGGCGATCGTCCCCACTGTGGCCAGGCGGCACCGATCCGTCAGCCTCCGTTCTCTCCCCCGCCCTGGGAGCCGCCGGCGGGATCCAGCCAGGGGAGCACCGCCCCGATCAGGTAAAGCGAACCGGCCACCACCGGCACTGCCGCCGCCCCCCCCGCTGGCGCCAGCAGCCAGGCCAGGCCCTCCGCCACCGAGGCCACGGCGCTCAGCTGCGCCCCGGCCCCCGGGCAGCTCGCCGCCAGGGCCGCGGCACTCCAGCTGGCGTGGTCGGGGATCGGCACAATCGCGGCCCGATCCCCCGGGCGCAGCAGCGCGGCCAGCATCTCCCCCCCCTGCTTGTGGGCCTGCACCCCCAGCAGCCAGCGCCGCGGCACACCCGGCTCCAGGCGGTCGAGTTCGCGGCGCAGGGCCTGGGCGGCCGGAGGATTGTGCGCCCCGTCCAGCAGCAGGGGACGGCCCTGGCAGAGGCGCCGCTCCAGCCGCCCGGGCCAGCGGGCGGCCGCCAGGCCGGCGGGGATCGCGGCGGCGGGGATGGCAAAGCCGCGCGCCGCCAGGACCTCGGCCATGGCGGTGGCCACCGCGGCATTGGCGCGCTGCAGGTCCCCGGCCAGCCCCAGCACGGGGCCCCCGTCGGCCGCGTCGCGCAGGGGTTCCAGCCAGTGCAGGGCCGCCCCCCGCCGCAGGGCCTCCGCCTCCAGCACCGCCGCCGCCTCCGGGTGCTGGGGGGCGCTGAAGGCGATGCTTCCAGGGGTGAGAACCCCCGCTTTCTCGGCGGCGATCGCGGCGATCGTGTCGCCCAGGTGCTCGCGGTGGTCGAGGCCGATGGCGGCAAAGCCCACCACCCGACGGTCCGGGTGGGCGGTGGTGGCGTCAAGCCGGCCCCCCAATCCCACCTCCAGTACCGCCAGATCCACGCCGCTCGCCGCCAGACGGTCGAAGGCCGCGGCCGTGAGCAGCTCAAACGGGGTGAGATGGTGGCGCTCGCCGAGCGGTCGCCAGCGGCGCAGGTCGTCCCGCAGTTGCGCCGGCGTGATCCAGGCGTCATCGAGCAGCAGCCGCTCGCACCAGCTCACCAGGTGGGGGGAGCGATAGGTGCCGCAATGGAGCCCGGCGGCCCGCAGGATCGCGTGCAGGAAGCTGCAGATCGAGCCCTTGCCGTTGGTGCCGGCCACCTGGACCGCGGCGAAGCGCCGTTCCGGATGGCCCCCGTCCGCCAGGGCCGCCTGCAGCCGCTCCAGGCCCAGGTCGACGCCGCGGCGCGCGAAAGGCTCGAGCAGGTCGTCGAGATCGACCGGATCGGGCAGCGCCGGAAAGGGCGGCGGCGGCATGGGCTCAGGCCAGGCTGGCCAGCGCCTTCTCGAGCCGTTTGACCGCCCGGCGGACCTGGCGGGGCCGGATCACCAGCGGCGGCACGAAGCGCACCACCCCGGCACCGGCCGGCACGAGCAGGAGGCCGGCCTGCATCGCCGCCTTCACGACCTCCGCGGCGGCGGGTGCCCCCTCGCGCAGCACCAGACCGCGCAGCAGGCCCCATCCCCGTGAGCCCTCCAGCAGGGTGGGGTGGCGCTCCACCAGCCCCGCCAGCTCCCGCTCCAGCAGCTCCCCCATGGCGGTGACATGGGGGAGCAGGCCGCGCCGTTCGATCTCCGCGATCACCGTGAGGCCGGCGCGGCAGGCCAGGGGGTTGCCGCCGAAGGTGCTGGCGTGCTCCCCCGGTCGGAAATGATCCGCCGCCGCCTTCACCGCCAGGGCGCCGATCGGCATCCCGCCCCCGAGGCCCTTGGCCATCGTGAAGGCGTCGGGCTCGACGCCCAGTTGCTCATAGCCCCACCAGCGGCCGCTGCGGCCAACGCCGATCTGCACCTCGTCGAAGATCAGAAGGATCCCCTTGGCGTCGCAGAGCTGGCGCACCCTGCGGAAGAAGGCCGGATCGCCGGGGTTCACGCCCCCCTCCCCCTGCAGCGGCTCCAGCAGCACCGCCGCCACCCGCGGGCCATCGGCCTCGCACTCCTGCAACAGGCTTTCGAAGGCGGCGCTGTCGTTGTAGGGGAAATAGCGGAAGCCCTCCACCAGGGGTTCAAAGCCCTCGTGGTAGCGGGGCTGGCCGGTGGCGGTGACCGCCGCCAGGGTGCGGCCGTGGAAGCTGGCGTGGGCCGTGAGGATGAGGGGGTTTTCGATGCCCCGCAGCCGGTGGCCGTGCTTGCGGGCCAGCTTGATCGCCGCCTCGTTGGCCTCGGCGCCCGAGTTGCAGAAAAAGACCCGGTCCGCGCAGGAGCGGGCCACGATCGCGGCCGCCAGCTGCTCCTGCTCCGGAATCCGGTAGAGGTTGGAGACGTGCTGAAGCTTGCCCAGCTGGCGGCAGAGGGCCCGCCGCAGGGCGGGATTGCTGTGGCCGAGGGTGCAGACGGCGATGCCGGCGACGCCGTCCAGGTAGCGACGCCCGTGGTTATCCCACAGCCAGACCCCCCGGCCCCGCACCAGCTCCAGGGGGAACCGCGCATAGGTGTCCATCACCGGCGAGATGGGCGGCGCGGCAACGGGGGCGGTGGTGCTCATCAAGGTGCGGGCTGAATGGGAGCGGTGGGACTCGAACCCACATGCCCGAAGGCGCTCGATTTTGAGTCGAGTCCGTCTACCGATTCCGGCACGCTCCCGTGGGATGGACTGTAGACACCCCCCGAGCGGGGGGGGTCAGGTGGGATCACTCAGGCGCACGATCGAGGCGCCGACGGCGTTGAGCTTGCCCTCGAAATCCGCGTAGCCGCGGTCGAGGAACTCCAGGCCACGCACGGTGGTGACCCCGTCGGCCGCCAGGCCGGCCAGCACCATCGCCGCCGAGGCCCTCAGGTCGGTGCCATGCACGGGGGCACCACTGAGACGGGCCACCCCCTCGATGCAGGCGGTGTTGCCGCTGGTGCGGATCGAGGCGCCCATGCGCTGCAGCTCGGCCACATGCTGCAGCCGGTTCTCGAAGATGTTCTCCACCACAAAGCTGGTGCCTTCGGCGGTGGCCAGCAGGCTCATGAAGGGGGCCTGGATATCGGTGGGGAAGCCGGGGAAGGGTTGGGTGGTGAGGTCTACGGCCCGGAGGCGATCGACCTGGAGCCTCAGCAGGCCATTGCCGTCCTGCTCCAGGCGGCAGCCGGCCTCCTCCAGTTTGGTGAGCACGGCGCCCAGGTGTTCGCAGACCACCGGGCCCACCACGATCTCCGAGCGGGTGATGGCACCGGCCAACAGAAAGGTGGCGGCCTCAATGCGGTCGGGAATGACCGCGTAGTCGGCGCCGTGCAGGCGCTCGACGCCGACGATGGTGATGGTGGGCGTGCCGGCCCCCCGGATGCGGGCGCCCATGGCGGTGAGCAGGCCGGCCAGATCGATCACCTCGGGTTCCTGGGCGGAGTTCTCGATGACCGTCTCCCCGTCCGCGAGGGCGGCGGCCATCATCAGGGTCTCCGTGGCGCCCACGCTCGGGCAGTCGAGGTGGATGTGACCGCCCGTCAGGCGGTGCCGGCTGCCCGGCACCACCGCCGTGACCACACCGTGCTCAATGGTCACCTGGGCGCCGAGGGCCTTCAGCCCCTTGACATGCTCGACGACGGGCCGACTGCCGATCTGGCATCCGCCGGGCAGGGGGACCTGGGCCATGCCCATGCGGGCGAGCAGGGGGCCGATGCAGAAGAAGCTGGCGCGCAGGCTGTTCACCAGCTCGTAGGGCGGCGCGGCCTGGCTGATGTGATCGCCATCCAGCTCCACCCCATCCCCCCCCCGGCTGACCCGCACGCCCAGGGCCGCCAGGATCTCCCCCATGGCGGCGATGTCGGTGAGCATCGGCACATTGCGCAGCCGCAGGGTGTCGCGGGTGAGCAGGCAGGCGGCCATCAACACCAGGGCTGAATTCTTGGCGCCGCTGACCCGGATCTCACCGGCGAGACGCCGGCCACCGGTGACCTCGAGCCGAGGC